>NZ_JAMXYB010000016.1:0-59569 GCF_024129495.1 Acinetobacter sp. S4400-12
CAGAGTCTGAATCGCTGTCTGAATCCGAATCGCTGTCAGAGTCTGAATCCGAGTCCGAATCGCTGTCTGAATCCGAATCGCTATCCGAGTCTGAGTCGCTATCCGAGTCTGAATCGCTGTCTGAATCCGAATCGCTGTCAGAGTCTAAATCCGAGTCTGAATCGCTGTCTGAATCCGAGTCGCTATCCGAGTCAGAGTCTGAATCGCTGTCTGAATCCGAATCGCTATCCGAGTCTGAATCGCTATCCGAGTCTGAATCGCTGTCTGAATCCGAATCGCTGTCAGAGTCTGAATCCGAGTCCGAATCGCTGTCTGAATCCGAATCGCTATCCGAGTCTGAATCCGAGTCCGAATCGCTGTCTGAATCCGAGTCGCTATCCGAGTCAGAGTCTGAATCCGAGTCTGAATCGCTGTCTGAATCCGAGTCGCTGTCAGAGTCCGAATCGCTATCGCTGTCTGAATCCGAGTCGCTGTCTGAATCCGAATCGCTATCTGAATCAGAGTCGCTGTCCGAGTCCGAATCGCTGTCTGAATCCGAATCGCTGTCCGAATCTGAATCGCTGTCTGAATCCGAGTCGCTGTCTGAATCCGAATCGCTGTCCGAGTCTGAATCGCTGTCTGAATCCGAATCGCTGTCTGAATCAGAGTCGCTGTCCGAGTCCGAATCGCTGTCTGAATCCGAATCGCTATCCGAGTCTGAATCCGAGTCGCTATCGCTGTCTGAGTCGCTATCCGAGTCCGAATCGCTGTCCGAATCTGAATCGCTGTCTGAATCAGAGTCGCTGTCTGAATCCGAATCGCTGTCCGAATCTGAATCGCTGTCTGAGTCCGAATCGCTGTCTGAATCAGAGTCTGAGTCGCTATCGCTGTCTGAGTCTGAATCGCTATCTGAGTCTGAATCGCTGTCTGAGTCCGAGTCACTATCCGAGTCCGAGTCGCTGTCCGAGTCCCCTCTACTATTCGAATCACCTTGTACCGCTGCAATTGCCCCGCCTAAACCTGCAGCAAGGCCTGCCCCAATAAGCCATGGTGAAATAGCAAGTCCAGCTACCGACTCCTCAATGGCGAGCTGCTCCAAAGGAATGTAATTAATCGTGTCTAAAATGGCGCCGGAGGCATCAGTAAACTGCGCCCAATACAATTCACCATCATTTTCAAAAATAATTTTATTAGATTCAGCCGGGAAATCGAAGTAATTTTCCAGCGTTATTTTTTCACCATTTTTGAGTGTAATAACTGCTGCATTACCTTGACGGGTAATTGTAGCTACTTCCTCAGTATTTAGATTTATCTTAACAATAGAACTTTGTGTAAGCTTCACAATATTCGTATTTATGCTTTGAATGAGCTTGCCGTTTTCAGGCGAGATTATGTCTATATCTACCATTTGAAGTCCTTAATTTAAATACAGCGTATTAATTTCTAAAAACCAACAAAAGTTACATAGCACCAAAATCAAGAATATAGAATTACATAAATAAGTCCTGCATTTATTCATATCTTTAATAAAAAAATTGATAGAAGATTAGGATAAAAAAATCAATATAAATAATTGATTTAAAATAATAAAAAAAAGAAAATCCCCTATATTTTATAGGTGATTATTCATATGAAAACAAACTAATCTATACACAACATATTGATAAATATAATATTAAATATATTTTGTTGTATTTTTGTTACAAGAATTATATTTATTACAATAAAAAACAATAAACAGCTTGAATTAGCATAAATTAAACACAATATTTATTATTTATATCTTATTATTAAATAAATTATATTTTATATATATATATTCATTGTACATTATATCAACTAAAAGATTAATATATAGCCATTATTTATGACTGACTATAGATTTTAAAAAAGAAAAATTAATTCAAATATTTTAAAATCTATTTAAAATAATTTAACAAATCACTAAATTTTTCTATCTTATATTTTGGCAGCGCGAGCTTTAATTCTTCTTCACTACCATAACCATAATTCACAGCAATCGATTCGATCCCATTCTGACGTGCCCCCAAAATATCGTACTCACGATCACCGACCATCATGCACTGATTGGCCTGCAACTGTTGTTGCTCAAGAATATACTGGATCAGTTCTGCTTTATCGGTTCTATCGCCATTGAGCTCACTGCCATAAATTTCAATAAAGTATTCAGCCAGTTCAAAGTGCTCCAAAATCTGTTGAGCATAAACAGTGGGTTTCGCTGTTGCCACAAATAAACAATAACCACGGCGTTTCAGCTCAACCAGCGTGTTTGCCACCCCATCAAACACATGGTTTTCATACAGACCCTTAACTGCAAAACGCTCGCGATAACCCATCAGGGCTTGTTCAGCCAGAATATCATTTACTTCAATATTTAAAATTTTGGCCAGAGAGGCTTTCAAGGGTGGACCGATAATCCAGTCAATATTGATTTCATCGCCAATCGGATGGCCGACTTTCTCCAGACCATAACGGGCAGAAGCGGTAATTCCAACTTTTGGATCAGTTAAAGTCCCATCCAGATCAATCAAAATATTCCGTATCATCACTTTCCCCATGAAAACCTATATAAATTCATATCGAGAGTTTAGCCAAATTTGCCTATACTAGGATAATTTTTCATGAATAAAAGGACATCATTTTGCGCCCTACGGTACTTTGCTTTTCAGGTTTAGACCCATCTGGTGGAGCAGGTCTTCAAGCAGATATTGAAGCCATCGGTCAAAGTGGTGCTCATGCTGCAATTGCCTGTACTGCACTTACCATTCAAAACTCGCAGCAGGTATTTGGCTTCGAAGCTACCTCAAGGGACTTACTTCTGGCTCAGGCCAATGCAGTCGTGAATGATCTGCCCATACGCTGTGTGAAATCCGGCATGCTGGGGACCACCGACAATATTGCCGCGCTGGCCGAGTTTTTAATAGCACATCCTGATTATCTCTATGTGCTCGATCCGGTTCTGGTCGCCAATAGTGGCGGCTCTCTGGGCAATCAGGAGACTCTGGTCCAAGCATTTGCCCAACTCATTCCACTGGCTACAGTTTTAACGCCAAATACGGTTGAGTTACGCGCCTTGACTGGTGAACAGAATTTAGAACGCGCAGCTAAAAAGCTGTTTGAAATGGGCGCACAGGCGGTTCTGGTCAAAGGCGGTCATGAAGATACCCCAGAATATATTCAAAATAGCCTGTACATTCAGGGCGAACTGGTAAATGAAACCCGCTGCCCGCGCCTGGCAGGCGAATATCATGGCTCAGGCTGCTCTCTGGCCAGTTTTATAGCCGGACGTCTGGCAATAGGCGACCAGCTGAAAACAGCGGTACAGCATGCTGAAACCTGGTTATTTGGCGTATTAAAAAATGCCGACATCCCGGTCCCGAATGGTCAGAGAATTCCAAAGCGTTTCTAAGATCAAAAATTAAAGCCTGAGTCATTCAGGCTTTTTTTAATTGCTACTATTGTTCTGGATAGGATTGTTTTATTAAATATAGGAGGATTTGACATGAATTGCACACTTGGTCTGTACTGCTCAACTCAAAACGCCTCATATGAACTTTTTATCCAGTGTCTTCAGGCTATAAACTTTTGATCAGCTTCCTCGTATTTAAGGCCATTGCTGCTATTTTCGCGGCTTATTTTAATCCATCAGCCACAAGCCGCTTTCCATATGAATAAGCTTCTTGCTAGCAAAGAACAACACCATAGAGGACTGAATTGTCGCCTGCCCTGCCTGAATCTCGATATGAAAAATGCCGCCTAGTCGTGACCACAAAACTCCAGCTGAGATATGGCCCGATCTTCGCGCTGTAAAAAGGTCAAGATTTTCTAGGCAGAGAGCAATTTTAATGAGGAGTTCTAGTTTTGACCTTATCTGTAAACTCGCGATTTTTATAATTATGATAGACCTAAAATTATAAAAGTTTTTCTGTTTTCTTGCTGAACCGTAAAGAACGAGATTAAAAGCTCCCTATAAAAAAGCTGTAGAGCAAAGATCCCGCCAGATCTAGATCTACAGCCAAATGTTAAATGCTAAATGCTAAAGCCAGCCTTTATGCTTTCTTTACATATTCCGATTTCAGTTTGATTGCGCCCATGCCCTCAATTTTACAATCAAGATCATGCCCATCACCGGCATCAGGCAAAAGACGGATGTTCTTCACCTTAGTCCCTACTTTAACAATCGAAGAAGAACCCTTAAGTTTTAGATCCTTAATAACTGTAACCGTATCACCATCATTCAGGACATTTCCATATGCGTCTTTAATGCTAACCTCTTCTTCGCTCACTTCGCCCTCTTTCCATTCATATGCACATTCAGGACAAATCAGCAGGTCGCCATCTTCATAAGTATATTCAGATTGACATTTCGGACAGTTTGGTAGAGCCATAGTGACCTCAACGAAATAAAAAATATAGAAAAATCAAAAATAAAGAAACAGTATAGCATCTTTGACCCATAAACCCATGGCTCGGCAACAGAAGCCTTTCTGTCTCGACGAGAAACTCAAATATCTGAAATATGCGGGTTTACCAGCCAAGATAAAAGTTGTAACGATTCCTGCCAGCAGAGATGACTTACCGCCGGAGGCACCAGATCCGGATAGCCGACCTGAATAATATGCAGACCAGTGCCAACAGAGACTTTTTCAAAGATAACCGTTACCTCAATTTCTCCTTCCGATTCCGGTGTAGAAAACTGATCGCTATAACGCAGTAGCTGATTGGGAATAACCTCATGATACATGCCATAAAAATAATGCTGAGTACCGGTCGAAAAATTGGTAAAAGTAATTCGATAACGCCCGCCCGGCCTGATCTCAGCATACTCGACTGCGGCAATAAACCCATGCGGCGCCAGCCACTTCGCCATTGCACCGGGATCGACAAAAGCGCGATATACCCGTTCGGGCGGCGCACTAAATACACGATACATTTTGACGGTATAACTCATTTCGGCTCAGCCTTTTTATTTATATTTATTATAAGGAAAGGATCTTCCTGATCCTGACCATGCCATCGCTCATCTCAATCAGCTTTATATTTTATCCAAGCCATCCGGGTATATATATTATTGCTCTGTATCCAGAATCTGCCAAACGTTCCTCCAGATTGACGCTGAGGCACATTTTTCAACTCCTCTCAGGTAAGAAACAAAAATAAAGCCAATAAAAAACCCGGCAATACCGGGTTTTTTATTGGATCATTCTACAAAAGATTAACTGTTGAGCGGCGAGTTATTCTCATCCTCATCCAGATCGTCATCATACACATAGGCCATACAGCCCCAGCCATCATATTCGCCCTGAAACTCGGAAGCAATTTTACTAAACCATTGTTCCAGATCGCTAATATCCTCATAGGCCGGTTCCATATAAATATAAATGGTAATGACCCATTCCAAGGTGTCACTTTCTTCATCTTGAAACAGGCTGATTTTCTGTTCTTCTTTTAATAAATGCAGCGCACAGCGATCGGCCTGATCTTCATCACTAAAGACGATTGAAAATTCAATTTCATGCGCTTCATCCAGATCATCGCCATCCTGGTGCATTTGCCACAACACATTGCCATTTTCATCATCGGGGAATTTTTTGTAATCGCGTGACATAAACCTGTCCTTATTCTGATGGTGTTTTATTGTGCTGCTAGATTAACTGATTTTCAAACCATTATCGAGTTTCCTACAAAAAAACATGCGCTCTTAAACAAAAACAAACATATGATTTTTATACATAAAGCTTTGTATGAAGTCAGCCACATTCAATCCTGAGAAACCCGATAGCCCCAACCCTATATTTAGAAAATACGCAGCTATTGAAATCCAGCAAAAAAGGCAAAGACTGATATTCAAAGCAAATGTATTTAAATCGGCTAGAATGGAACTTGGGCATGAATATCAACCTTAATTCCACTCAAAGGCTGCTCGAACATCAGCTGACTGGCATGCAGTGCCATCCGCTTTAAAGGACTGCGCTGTGGTTTCGGATGATAAAGTTTATCTCCGGTAATCGGATGGCCAATATGTAGCATATGCACTCTGAGCTGATGTGAGCGACCTGTAATCGGTGTCAGTAAAATCCGGCTAATATCTTGTTCCGCAGAATATTCAAGCGAATGATATAAGGTCTGGGCTGCCTTCCCCAGCTCATAGTGCACCATCTGACGTGGGCGGTTTTCCCAGTCTGTAATTAAGGGCACATCTACACAACCTTCGCCTTTGAGCTGGCCTTGCACCAAGGCCACGTACCGTTTGGAAACCGTTCTTGCCTGAAACATTTTACTGACCGCAACCTCGGCCGCACGATGTTTGGCGAACATTAAAATACCTGACGTTGCCATATCCAGACGGTGAGTAATTTTTGCCTGTGGATACTGTTCGAGTATGCGTAAATAGGCACTATCCTGATGCTCGGGCAAACGCCCCGGAACTGACAATAATCCGGCCGGCTTTTCAATCACCACCAGATCTTCATCTTCATAAAGAATCTGTAGCGCGTCCTGTGGCGGAGCATAGACAAAGTCGTCGTTAATCGGCATGTGCAAGTGAAGAATCAGGTGAAAACCGGCAAAATAACAAGCCGTCTTCCGCCTGTCAATCCAGCCCCCTAAAGTACCGGCTACTCTGCCAGATAGTATTCAACTGTTGATACCACCCGGACTTTCTTCAGATAGGGCGTATTGCTGTCCCGGTCTTCAATACTAAACAACCCCTGATTGGCCAACTTGATTTTCCCCAGCCTGCTTTCTGAATAAACTGATTCATCAGCCTCCAATCAACTCCTTTGATATTTTTACACTTATTTTTTATAGTTTCGACTTCAATCTGCAACGCATAGCCTTTATAAGCTGATTTACATAAAAGCTTCCTCTCTGTTGGGGTTCTAAAGTAATCAAGAGCCTCAAAATAAGCTCATTAAAAACTACATCAATAAATCTACACCCTATAAAGCGCTACTCATACAGCGGGATTTAGATGAGCTTGTATAGAAGCGTCTGAGGCTAAAATAGCAGATTGATGCAGAAGAAATGAAGGCTTATATGTATATGCTGCAAGTCTGGAAGGATAATCAACAGCTGATTTATTTTAGTTCTTCTCTGGTTATTCTTTGAGAATTCTTTAGGGTGTTGGGAAAACTCTGAATGGTTTACTTCAACTATCACTCTTTGTAAGAAATGATCTTATAGCCTATAAACTTTTGATCTATAGCGTCCTAAGCCGAATCGAGACCTTTTGGGTACGTACTGCACTCGCGTTTTGCGCCGCTCACAGCATGCTACTCTTTTCGATCCCATCACACCCTTGAGAGATATAATAGATAAAACCCGACGGGATTAATTTCCTATGTTTTTTTAATTTTCTGGATTTTTGAAAATTTATTTCTTTAGACATCTATGAATCGAAAAATATTTCCCCTCTCCCTTATTTGATGCTATTTTCTTCTGGAAAAACCAGTTTTCACGGTATTTTTATACGTGAGTTTTTACAGCAGTCATTTTAAAAGCATGGCCTATTATTGTACTTGGATTAAATTCTACTGATGGACTGTAAAGATAACTCAGCTCTAGTCAGCCCCTGATTTAATAAGGCTAACTTTGAATTAGAATGTTTCAGATAGATCAAAAGCCATCACCACTCAATCAAGCTAATTACATTCAAATAGAATTAATGCCAGTCTGGCAGGAAAACGCTTACGGAAAATGATATTCAGGTTATATAACAATATCAGGCCAAATCCACCTGTCACTCATCTAGCCCATTGTTAAAGGCCTATAAAAGTTTTTGATTAATCAGGTTGATCACCACAATCTGAACAGGTTTAATGCACAAACAGATGACGGGTATGATGATTGATATAGGCATTCAAGCCATCGCCATATTGAGCCAGCTGCTTCATATTTTCGACATGCTGATAGCCTGCGCTACTATAGCTATAGGTATAAATTTTTGAGCTTTTCTTAAATTGAACCCGAATAAACTCTCTACCAATCTCATAATTGGCCACACCTGAATCATGATTCAGATCGAGATAATGTTGCAATTGAGCCGTTCCTAACACTATAAGTCTTATCATTTATATGGGGGTTTTTCGATCAATTTTCAAATTCTATTCCTCGCCTTAATCATAGCTTTGGTGTAGTCAGACATTCTGAGAGTCGAGGTGAAATTAAATATATAAAAATCAATATAATTCAGCATCTAGATAAGAATTAAGTAGTTTAAGCATGAGCAGATATTGAAAAACCCCACCTTAGGAGTGGAGTTTTATCAGAATTAATTTTTTAAGTTTTAGACCGGTCTTATACAGCACAGCATTTGCTACAACCTTCTACTTTTTCAGTCGGCCAATTCACTCTTGCACGCTGATAAGCCAGTGCATAATTGGCGAAATACCCCAGCACAACTTGATCGTCAAATGCGGGTAAATCCTCACAGCCGATCGTTGCATTGTGTATTAGGTGTGTACCTTGGGCTATCGGTTTTTCATCTACAATAAATTTTATCATTTTTAGTTCCCCCATGTTTTTTTAGAATTTTCAACCTTCAAAAAACCATAAAAAAAGTATGTGTTTATAAAATTAAACCGATAATGCGCAAAAATCAATCATTTTTATAAAAGATGATAGTTTTTTGAAATTGAATAAAAAAGACGGTTAATTATGAGAAAAATAGTTTAAAAAATAGATTTTGCCTGATTGAGAAATTTGTCTTGGCTTTTTAAGTGGTATGAGAGGTTTTTATAAAATTCAATGTCAAATTAATGAAAATTAGATCCGTATCACAGAACAATCTATATCTTCCTATTTCTTCTGTTATAGCCAATGCACGGCCCATATCACCTTCACAACCAGAACAACGCCCAATACTGGCACTCAAAATGACAAGACAGACAATAAGCCGATTTATTCCTCCTTGCTAGATAGCACAGGATTGCCAACTCCTTGTGGTTACAGTCGACAGGCCACGCGCATTGACTGTACTCATTTATACGGTCCCTGCCGTATCACTCCCTACAATAATCGCCTTGGCCCAACTGGCAAACTGTGACATTGCTTCATTACTGACAACCATACTGGTGAGTGTGCCCGCGAGCCTTTCTGCCGGGGTCGCTATGGTGTCTAAGAAATTATCGCCCCATGGCATATAGTAAGTTGCGATTTCACAGAAGATAGCAATACGCCAAGCGATACCGACGAATAGTTTTGCCAAATATTCAAAACTTCTCATTGGTTCAAACCATCCTATGAGAGCAGCAATACTCATCAGCAACAAGGAAACAAATACGCGCAAATCACAGGCTGCATCTAAGCTAGGCTAAGCCAAGGCATAAACCTAATACTGTTTCTATATATATGCCCATCTAGTGCTTGATGCTTTTTATAAAGTTCTAGATTTAAAGTAACAAAAAAGCCCTATGGAATAATAGGGCTTTTTTTAAAACAGGGAGTAACTGTTTTATTTATGCTGCTTAGGCATTCTTATTGTTGAATTGATTGCCAAGGCATTTGGTACACGGGGGTAAACGATCAGTACCAATTTCTAAGTAGGTGCGGTGGCCGCATTTGACACAAAAATAGAAGCCTGTTCCGGGTTTTTGACCAGCTGTAACCATCTTTGTTCTCCATAGTTTTAGAAATGGTAGATCTAGTATAACCCTCTTATGATGAATGTCTATTGTCCATTTCGACGAGTGATGTGGGCGTTTGGGCGAAGTAGTATTTCTAAAATGTATTCGCAAAATTAGACTATAATTTAGGCACTTCAATACTATTTACTGTAAATAAATTCAAAATATCATCTCTATCCATGAAAATAATTTGGCTTCTACGATTTGCATCTAGTTTATTACCTAACCAATTTCTTGCTGCTTTTGTGATTTCACCACCTGCAATGATATAAGCATGATCTACCAATACTCTTTTATTCGTTTCAGGATCGAAAATTTCATGACCCAACATCATTGTTGTTTGATTATAAATTTCAGCAATATTATGGTTGCTAGCTTTCGAAATGCCTGAAGAATCTAATTTGCCTTTCTTTACCTGAATTCCAAAATAAATTATGTGTTGTGTAGGTAGTGTAAATTTCATCCAGATATCTTTTCCATACTCCAATGCTTTATCTTTATGTCCAGCTACAGTAATTCGTTGAAAACCTAGAATTCGGAATAATGGTAATAAAATATTTTCAATAAGCTGATCCTCAGAACATTTGTCTAAATAACTTATTAACTCTGCTCTTTTTTTAATTTCTGTTTCTGAAAATATTCGATGTGGATTCTCCACAGGCTTTATCGTCTGATTATTACTTAAGCTTTTAATATATAAATTATTATCAGCTCCGTAAAAAGCTTCATACCCCTCCCGACTTAAAGGCTTATTTAATTCAAATAAAGCATTAGTCCGTTGAGGATCATCGTCAATAGCTTCAGATTTATGCATTAAAACTGTTAATACATGTACAAAGTTTGGTGGCAACATATTTGGAGTACAAGGCTCTTCCAATAACTCTGCTAATCTATCAGCCGTCCAAACCCAACGTGTTGAACCGTCGTGGCGAAATGGTAAATCACATTCCTCAAAAAACTCAGTGATATACATACTACTTCTATATTTGAAGAATTTATTGTCACCAATAATGCACTCTGCAATCGCTCTTAAGTTTCTGCTTTTAAATTTCATATTCTTATTTTTCGTAAAGGCTATTTGTGTTTAATTTAATATATGCATTGAGACCGTTTCCTTCTTTAGCTAGCTGTTTCATACGTTCTACTTTGTCAACACCTGCACTTCGATAACTATAGGTATAAATTTTAGCAGTACCATTAAATTTGACCCTAATATAGGTTTCTCCAATTTCGTAATGCGTTACGTTAGAATCATTATCGATATCTTTATAGATTTCCAAATTTATACTCCAAGAAATAAAAAACGCCCAAATTCACATTAGAGCGTTTTCCAAACAATATCAATAACTTTAATCTCCCCTAACCCCTCTTTAAAAAGGAGGGCTGGGGAGGATTTAACAAAAATTAAGCCACATTCCCTTCCAAGAAATCCTGTGCAAAGCGCTGCAATACCCCACCGGCTTCATAGACAGACACCTCTTCCTCAGTATCCAGACGACAGGTCACCGGGACTTCAATAATCTGATTCTTGCCATCCTCAGTTGCACGTTCAATCACCAAAGTCAGATCAGAACGCGGCGCAATATTCCCCATCACGCTATACAGCTCCGTCCCGTCCAGCTTCAAGGTTTTACGATCCGTGCCCGGTTTAAACTCCAGCGGCAATACTCCCATACCGACCAGATTGGTACGGTGAATACGCTCAAACCCTTCTGCTACAATCACTTCCACCCCGGCAAGACGTACCCCTTTGGCCGCCCAGTCACGGCTTGAGCCCTGACCATAGTCCTTGCCGGCAATAATGATCAGCGGCTGTTTGCGGTTCATATAGGTTTCAATCGCTTCCCACATCCGCATTACCTCACCTTCCGGCTCCACCCGTGCTTTTGAACCCTGTTTGATGCTGCCGTCAGAACGCACTACCATTTCATTAAACAGTTTCGGATTGGCAAAGGTCGCACGCTGCGCTGTCAAATGGTCACCGCGGTGCGTTGCATAAGAGTTGAAGTCTTCTTCAGGCACCCCCATTTTGTGCAGGTATTCACCCGCTGCCGAATCCAGCATGATGGCATTCGATGGTGACAGATGATCCGTGGTGATGTTATCACCCAGAATTGCCAGTGGGCGCATATTCGCGAGTGTACGTGGTGCAGCCAGTGCGCCTTCCCAGTAAGGCGGGCGGCGGATATAGGTACTTTGCGGACGCCAGTCATACAGCGGACTTGCTGCCTGCTCACGCTCCCCCAGATCAAACATCGGGATATACACCTGCTTGAACTGTTCCGGTTTAACCGATTCTTTGACCAAGGCATCAATTTCCTCATCCGACGGCCAGATGTCTTTTAAGTAAATCGGGTTACCGTCTTTGTCATGCCCTAATGCATCTGTTTCGATGTCAAAACGGATGGTTCCGGCAATGGCATAGGCCACTACCAAAGGCGGTGAAGCCAAAAATGCCTGCTTGGCATAAGGATGGATACGTCCGTCGAAGTTGCGGTTACCTGAAAGCACCGCTGTGGCATACAGGTCACGGTCAATAATTTCCTGCTGGATGTTCGGATCAAGCGCACCCGACATGCCGTTACAGGTGGTGCAGGCATAAGCGACAATACCGAAACCCAGTTTTTCCAGATCACCCAGTACTCCTGCTTCTTCCAGATATAAAGCCGCTGCTTTAGACCCCGGGGCAAACGATGATTTCACCCACGGTTTACGCACCAGGCCCAATTCATTGGCTTTACGTGCCAGCAACCCTGCTGCCACGGTATTGCGCGGATTAGAGGTATTGGTACATGAGGTAATCGCAGCGATAATCACCGCGCCATCTGGCATCAGGCCTTCTGCTTCCTGGGCACGTGCAGCCTGCAGATTCCCGGCAATGCCTTTTTCTTTCAGGTCCGCCGTTGAAACACGTGCATGCGGATTGGAAGGCCCTGCGATGTTACGGGTCACGGTAGAAAGGTCGAAACGCAGCACACGCGGATATTCCGCCTGTGTCATGTCTGAGGCCCAAAGACCAATTTGTTTGGCATAAGTTTCAACCAGCCTGACCTGCTCGGCTTCACGGCCCGTCAGCGTTAAATAATCAATGGTATTCTGGTCGATGTAGAACATTGCTGCGGTTGCACCATATTCAGGCGTCATGTTGGAAATCGTCGCACGATCCCCCACCGACATGCTGTCTGCACCTTCACCAAAGAATTCCAGATAGGCGCCCACCACACGCTCTTTACGCAGGAATTCGGTTAATGCCAAGACGATATCGGTTGCGGTAATGCCCGGCTTGCGCTGACCCACCAATTCCACACCAATAATATCCGGCAGACGCATCCACGAAGCACGGCCGAGCATTACGTTTTCAGCTTCTAAACCGCCCACCCCGATTGAAATCACGCCCAGAGCATCGGTATGCGGTGTATGCGAGTCGGTACCGACGCAAGTATCCGGGAATGCCACGCCATCACGATTTTGAATGACTGGAGACATTTTCTCCAGATTGATCTGGTGCATGATGCCATTGCCCGCCGGAATCACATCGACATTTTCAAACGCGGTTTTGGTCCACTCAATAAAATGGAAACGGTCTTCATTACGACGGTCTTCAATCGCCCGGTTTTTTTCAAAAGCATCCGGGTCAAAACCGCCATATTCCACCGCTAGAGAGTGATCAACGATCAATTGCGTTGGTACCACCGGATTGACTTTGGATGGATCGCCGCCCTGCTCGGCAATGGCATCACGCAAACCTGCAAGGTCAACCAGTGCGGTTTGACCGAGAATGTCATGACAGACCACGCGGGCTGGATACCAGGGGAAATCATGATCCTGTTTACGGTAAATCAGTTCTTTTAATGACTGTTCAAGAATCGCGGAATCACAGCGGCGCACCAGCTGCTCGGCCAGTACTTTGGAGGTATAGGGAAGTTTGGCATAGGCGCCTGGCTGAATATCTTCCACGGCCTGACGCACGTCATAATATTCCAGCGGGGTGCCTTGCAGCGGTTTACGATATTTTTTGTTCATAGCTTACCTGCCTCTTGCATCATTTTTTCCTACATCATTGTTGTTACGAATGAGCATTGCTTAAGTGGCATAGTACACTGCCGAAAAGCCACTTCCCAAATCACCTATATTTCATATACTTAGTTGCAAAAATCCGCATTTCAGCAACATTTTGTTATATATTTTTTAGAATACCCGCTCTAAATGTTCTTTTTTTAAGCAGTTTTAGCTTTTCCTTCCTATTCTTTAGTATGAGATCGATTTGCTGAAATAAAAATTAATTGAATTCTATATATTTAAACAAACCTTTTAAGTATTTATAAAAACTATGTTTTTTATATTTACCGCAGTATTTCTAGCCTTCAAAAAGTGAAAATGGCGAACTGGCGGCTTCGGATAATATAGATATTCTGTGGCAAGATAAAACCACGCTCATACTTCCAGTGAAAAAATTCTGGTGTTGAAAAAATTCAATACGCTTGTGCAGATACCACCAATACATCAACCAAGGCTAATTCAAATGGTTGTATCGGATAGAAGATTATACCGAACTGAATAATCCTAACTTCAGGGGATTAGCCACTCACACATCTCGAGCCGGCGTTCGTGATGTCTTGGGCCTAATCCTCAAAGAATGGTCCAATAAACTATTGCAGCCTGTTCACAATGTCGGACCAGAAACTGAAAAAAATGATTTCGATCAGCTTAAATTTCTTCCTGTCACGACAAGTACCTACGATGGTTTAACTATCGATCAATTACCCCATACTTTCTGTTTTGAAGCTTTTAGATCATGAAGCTCGGGGCATGATGGAAATTATGCGAATCTACGGTGACACATTTGACTATAACCGCAAACTGCCCTCACATCCTATGAGCTTGCCTATGACCGCAGATCCCAGGCCCAACCGTGTTCATTAATGAGCAGTTTTACAAGTTTTATTCAGCCTAGAGCAATATGGGCTTTTTGTTTGCCTATCTACCCTGTATGTTGCAAAATATCAGGATTAATGATTTGTGAAAATATACCCAGAGGCTAAACATGGCAACATCTACTGCTTTTATACTCTTCACTCTAAATGGTGTAGATGCGCAAAAATTCCTTCAGGGTCAAGTGACTTTAAATACTGAAGCATTAGCTGAAAACCAGACGCGTTATACTGCCATCTGTAGCTTAAAAGGGCGTATTCAGTTTGGGTTGTGGCTAAAGAAAATCAATTCAGAAAGCTTTGAAATTGTCACCACCCAAGACCAAGCCGAAGAATTTGCCAAACATATTAAAAAATTCGGGGCTTTTTCAAAAATGAAACTGGAAGAAGTCGGCACAGTTTATCCGACTTTACATGGTGAGCATACTGAATTTTCCCCAGCCGAGGCTGATATTGCCCTGTGGAAACAGCAAGCTATTCGAGCCGGACAAGCTTGGATTGAAGCAGATATTGCCGGAGAGTTTCAGCCGCAGGAATTACGTCTGCATCAGCGTGAAGGGGTCAATTACGACAAAGGGTGCTATTTAGGACAGGAAGTGGTGGCACGCCTGTGGTTTAAAGCCAAACCAAAAGCCTGGTTGCATCTCATTCAAGGTACAGGCCCTGCGCCTGCACAAGCTGAACAGTTAAATCGAGGTGTCCAGGTGGTCAACAGTACCGCATGTGAAAATAGCTATATTGCACTGGTGGTTGCCCGCCCTGAAGCTTTGACTGAACTGGATGTCACGGTTTTGGATTTACCTGAAAGCTTAAGTGGTGATGTGGCACGTCCGCAGTAAGCACTTTTATTTTAAAACTCATCCAAAAAGCCAAGCTCCTAGGCTTGGCTTTTTAGCTTCCGATTTTCGTTTAATCTTGCTTTTTGACTGCATATTCTGGGAGTATCTGCATACTTTAAAGATAAAATCGATGCATAATTGATGCTAAAAATACAGATTAATGCCTAATTTTAAATTATTTACCAGTCAAACAACTGTTTTTTATTTCGTGACAAATTCCTTATTTACAAAGTCCAAAATCCTTTTATGATGGAAGGACAATGATTAGAACCACACCATGGAATCAGGTGTAAAAAACATTAAGGTTATAGGAACCATGAAGAAAAAGTTAGTACTCGCTGCAATTCTTGCAGTTTCTGCACAATTCACGCTGGCCAATACTGCTGCTGTTCCAGTTGATCCACAATTTACTAAAATTGAAGAAATGGTTAAAGCCAATAATTTTAAGGGCGCCTATGAGGCCTTAAACAAGCTGGCGAGTCAGGGAAATGCTCAGGCCATATACAACTTAGGCTATTTAACACAATCTGGCCAAGGAACTGTCAAAGACGAGAAAAAGGCCGTTCAGCTCTATGAACAGGCTGCCAGCAAAGGCTATCCGGTTGCGAACTATGTCCTTGGAAAAAACTATGCTGCTGGCACCTTAGGCTTAAAACAGGATCTGACCAAAGCCAAACAGCATTTAGAAAAAGCATCAGCTGCAAATTTTGATGATGCGACCATTGATCTGGCTGTGCTGCTGTTTGCAGAAGGTAAACCCGCCTCTGACAAAAGTGCCCTGCAAAAATTACAGCCTCTGCTGAATAAAGGTAATTTGCAGGCAATTCATGCCAAGGCACTATATGACATCAGTCTGGGTTTTAAAAATAAAGATGAAAAGCCGGTTCAGCAAGGGCTGAGCAGTATTCAGGAGCTGGCTAAAAAAGGCTATATCCCTGCCCTGATGGCAGTGGCTAACATGTTTGCCAATGGCAGCATCGTGCCGCAAAACCTGCCTGAAGCGAAAAAAATCTTTGCGGCACTGGCAAAGGAAAATATTCCACAAGCCAAAGAGTCCTTGGCCACAGTGGATAAAATGATTGCGGAGCAGAAAAAAGCACCGGCGAAAAAAAGCTAATCCCTTTTTCTTCAGTTCTGAAAAAAGCTCCAACAGGAGCTTTTTTGATGCGGACGTTTTCTTGAATATCAGCTTTTAGCTCCACCATAAGGTAATCAGTCCACTGGCGACAATAAAACCTGCAATAGTACTCATCAATAAGGGAGTTAAAGTCCGTTCCTTTAACCCATAAGCCTGCCCCAACATGCCATACAAGGTGGGCATCGGTAGGGCTGCAATCAGGGTCCCAGCATAGATCATTTCCTGACTTAAGCTGGTCAGCTGGCTGAGCCCCAGATACATCAATAAAGGCATCAGGATATTGCTGGAAAACACCAGATAACAACTTTCTACATTTACATATTTCAGACTGGTACCCACAATTCCGCCGCCAATCACAAAGAGTGCCAGCGGTGAAGCGGTTTGTCCTATCATGGCAAAAACCTGATCAAGATAAACCGGCACCCGGATCTCGAATACGGCACAGCTGATGCCCAGTATGACTCCGACAAATAGGGGATTTTTAAAAAGCGGCAAGATGGTACTTTTCAAAATACCACCCAGATTGGATTGTTGCTGGCTACCCATTGCCGCCAGTACCAGTACCATAGGAAGCAGCAGCATACTTTCAATAATAACGACCAGAGAAGTATAGGTCAGGGCCTGTGATCCGACCAGCAAGGTCAGCATAGCCGTCCCGATCAGCCCGGTATTGGACATGGCTGCACCCAGAGACAAAATCGCGCTATGTGAAAAACTATTCTGGAAATGACGACGCATTATCCAGAAACCGGTCACATACAGCACTAAAGTAACCGTGCTATAGACCATAAAGTATTCAAAATACCAGATTTCATGCAGGTCTTTAGAAGACAGAACTTGAAAGAACAGCAAGGGCAAAGCCACTTTAATAACAAAAGCGCCGACTGTATCAACCTGTTCTTTTTTTAAGATTTGACATTTCACACTGAGGTAGCCCAACCCCACCAAGAGAAAGATGGGTACAATGACCGAAAAGATCATATGAAAAAACCTGTTGCAAATGAAGCATGATTATAGGCCCTGGTACGGGGAAACAGGCTTTAAAAAGGCTTAAATAAACCATTTAGCCCATGAGGTGCAGAACGTAAATATTGGGGTGAAATTTTAATTTCCTGTTTCAATTGGGCAGCTGCATGCCAAGGCCAGTGTGGATCATATAAAATGGCCCGGGCAATCGCGATGGCATCGGCCTGATCCTTCTGTAAAATCTCCTCAGCCTGTTCAGCATCAGTAATCAGCCCCACAGTAATCACTGGAATCTGGACTTGGGGCTTAATTGCTGCTGCAAAAGGTACCTGATAACTTGGTTTTATATCGATTTTTTGCGCTATATGCAGGCCTGCGCTGGATACATGAATATAGGCAGCTCCCAGAGCTTCCAAAGCTTTAGATAGTTCAATAGAGGCATTAATATCCCAGCTTGGCTCTTCTTCAATCCAGTCTGTTGCTGAAATACGTACACCCACCGGATAGCCTTCTGGAACGACTGCTTTCATCGCCTGGAACACTTCCAGAGTCAAACGCATACGATTTTCCAATGAACCACCATATTGATCTGTACGCTGATTCGACAGCGGAGACAGAAATTGATGCAATAAATAACCATGTGCAGCATGTAACTCAACCAGATCAAATCCAGCGTCTACGGCACGTTTGGCACTGTGTGCAAAGTCAGAAATGACCTGCTGGATTTCCAGCTCACTCAGTGCTTTAGGAGGATGCTCATCTGCCTGAAAAGGAATACTACTGGCAGATACGGTTTGCCAGCCATGCGGTTCATCGGGCTTGAACTGCCCTCGGCCTGACCAAGGCTTGTCAGTAGAGGCTTTACGGCCGGCATGCGCCAGCTGAATACCAAATGGCATAGGCGAGATTGATTTGACTTTGGTCAGCAACGTCTTGATCTGCTCTGCCTGCCGATCATTCCATAATCCCAGATCGGCATAGCTGATCCGACCCTCGGGTTGCACGGCCGTCGCTTCTACAATACATAGCCCCGCACCGGAAAGTGCATAACTCGCCCACTGCTGTTCATGCCAATAAGTAATTTCACCCTGATCCGTTGCAGAATATTGACACATGGGTGCAATGACAATTTTATTGCTGAGTCCTAATGCACCGAACTGGAGAGGCTGAAATAATAATGTCATGGGTTCTTCCTTTTTATTCATTTTCAATCAGGGTCAGGCAAAACTGATAAACAGGCCATTGAGACCTGGTTATTTATAACGTGAATGCTGCTTTTTTAAAAGATGATACGGCGACTGAGTCCCAGGACCGGCATATCATCCTTATTTTTTGTAGCACCTGGATTCACCAGCTCGTGCAGGTTCGAAGCTGATATCAGCCCCGGCGTTGCATGAATTTTAAATTCCAGTCTTTTTTATCCTTTGTGATTAAAAAGTATAAATACCTATTCAAACATCACACTATTTTAAAATGCACTAAGTCGGCAATGATCGGTCATTTTTCTCACTCCCCAACGTGATTCACTTGCAATCCCTTTCAAATCACCCAATATTAATACCATTCTCCTGTTGCTGATGTGTTATGCCTGAATTACCAGAAGTTGAAACCACCAAAACCAGTTTATTACCCTTAGTTGAGCAAAAAGTGCTACGTGTCGAAGTACGACAGCCAAGCCTACGCTGGCCGATTCCAAATGATCTGGCCAAATTGCAAGGTCAGCGTCTGATCGGACTAAACCGTCGTTCCAAATATATTCTGGCTGAGTTTGAAAACGACAGTATGCTCTGGCATCTGGGCATGTCAGGCAGTTTTCGCCTCTGTAAACCACATGAAGAATTACGTAAACATGACCATTTAATTATCCAGTTTGAAGATTTTGAATTACGTTATCACGACCCTCGCCGTTTTGGCTGTATTTTGTGGCTAGATGAGTATTCACAAACGAAGTTGATTGATACGTTAGGTCCTGAACCTTTAAGTGAAGCATTTGATGCTGCATATTTAGCGCAAAAATTAAAAAATAAAAACACTGCGATTAAAGTTGCCATCATGGATAACCATGTCGTGGTGGGCGTTGGCAATATCTACGCAACCGAGAGCCTGTTTAATCTTGGCATTCATCCGGCCCAGCCCGCCAAAGACCTAAGCCCAAGTCAAGTTGAAAAACTGGTCCTTGAAATCAAGCGCATTCTGAAGCAGGCGATTGAGCTCGGTGGCTCGACACTCAAAGACTATACCAATGCCATGGGTGAAAACGGTTATTTCCAGCAGACCTTGCTGGCCTATGGCCGTGCCGGTGAGATGTGTGTCAACTGTGAAACCCCCCTTGAAAATCTCAAACTGGGACAGCGTGCATCGGTATTCTGTCCACAATGCCAGCCGTTAAAAACAGTTAAGCTAGCTGCGAAGCCAGTGATGCAGGGGAATAAAACATGAAGTCCGCTATCGTCCGTCATATTCTGGTTAAAGATAAAGACACTGCCGAGCAACTGAAAAAGAAAATTAAAGGCGGTGTAGACTTTGCCAAAATTGCCAAACAACATTCCACTTGCCCATCCGGAAAAAAAGGCGGTGAACTCGGTGATGTAAAAAAAGGCCAACTGGTTGGGCCAATAGATAAGGCCGTGTTTAGTTTGCCAGAACGCGAATTACATGGCCCAATCAAAAGTCAGTTCGGCTGGCACTTGCTGGAAATTAAATTCCGGATGGATTTTTAAGCCCGGCTTCTTCCTCCTACTGGTGGCAGAGAAAGAGCTTTTGAGTGATAAAAATGAGCATTTGCATAAAAAACGGCGCCCCACGCGCCGTTTTTATATAGGCCCCAAGCGCTTAAGCTTCAGGACGCTTTTTCAACTCATCCCGAATTTCACGCAGTAATGCAATATCTTCCGGGGTTGCTGCAGGTGCTGGCTCCGCCTCTTGCTTACGGCGCATTTTGTTCATCACTTTAACCAGCCAGAACACCACCCAAGCCAATAAAATGAAATTAATCAGAATCGTCAAGAAGTTACCATAGGCAAAAATATTTAAACCAGCTTCTTTTGCGGCTGCCAGATTAGTAATGTTATTTGGATTATCGCCCAGTACCAGGAACCAGTTTGAATAATCAACATCTCCACCTAGAATCCAGCTGATAAAAGGCATAATTAAATCAGCAACCGCAGAATCAATAATTTTACTGAAAGCGCCGCCAATGATTACACCAACCGCCAGGTCCATCACATTGCCTTTAACAGCAAATTCCTTAAATTCCTGAAGAATACTCATAACTTATTTCAACCTACTCTTATCAAGTTTTGTCCTGAATTATACATGAGGCAGGACTTTTGATTTTTATTTAATTTACTGGGTTTTGGTAAATTACGCTTGGATGCTATCCAAAAATAAAAAACCGTAATCTCCAGGAAGATTACGGTTCATTTAATCTGATAAATCGTCTAAAGATTATTTATCACGATTACGTTTACGTTCGTTTTCAGTCAGGTAACGCTTACGAATGCGGATTGACTTCGGTGTTACTTCAACCAGTTCGTCATCTTCAATGAATTCAAGCGCTTGCTCAAGTGTGAATTCGATAGCTGGCGTCAGCGTCAAGGCTTCGTCAGTACCCGATGCACGTACGTTCGTTAACTGTTTTGCTTTGGTCGGGTTAACTGTCATATCGTCAGAACGAGAGTTAATACCAATGATCATACCTTCATAAACTTCTAATTGCGGTTTAGCAAATAGACGGCCACGATCTTGTAGGGTGAATAATGCATAGCCCAAGCAAGTGCCTTGAACCATAGAAATCAGCACACCATTTTGACGTTTCGCAACAGTACCTGCTTTCGCCGGACCATAATGCGAGAAGCTTGAAGTCATGATACCTGTACCAGAAGTCATGGTCATGAATTCAGAACGGAAACCAATCAAGCCACGTGAAGGGATCGTTGCTTCAATACGGATACGGCCTTTACCGTCAACTTCCATATTGGTTAACTCGCCTTTACGGTGACCCATTTGTTCCATTACAGCACCTTGGTGCTGATCTTCGACGTCGAAAGTCACGTTTTCGTACGGTTCTTGCATTTCACCGTCGATTTCTTTCATGATCACTTGCGGACGAGATACACCCATCTCGAAGCCTTCACGACGCATGTTTTCGATCAACACAGAAAGATGCAGCTCACCACGACCAGACACTTTAAAACGGTCCGGACTGTCAGTATCTTCAACACGTAATGCGACGTTATGAATCAATTCGCGGTCTAGACGTTCACGGATATTACGTGAAGTAACGAATTTACCTTCTTTACCAGCAAATGGTGAGTTATTGACCTGGAAGGTCATCGACACTGTAGGTTCGTCTACAGAAAGCGGAGGAAGTGCTTCAACAGCTTTCGGATCACAAATCGTGTCAGAAATATTTAATGCATCGATACCTGTGACACAAACGATATCACCCGCAGATGCTGACTCCACATCCACACGATCTAAACCATGATAACCCATGATTTTCAGGATACGGCCGTTACGCGTCTTACCTTCTTTATCAATAACAGTAACTGGCGTATTTAATTTGATCGAACCGCGCTGGATACGACCAACACCGATGACACCTACGAAACTGTTATAGTCCAGTGAAGAGACTTGCATCTGGAACGGACCATCAACGTCAACCGCTGGTGGTTCAACGATGTCTACAATCGTTTGGAACAACGGAGTCATGTCTTCAGCCAATTCATCCGGAGCAGGACCAGCAACACCACGAAGACCTGAAGCATAAACAACCGGGAAGTCTAACTGTTCGTCAGAAGCACCAAGGTTATCGAACAAATCGAATACCTGGTCGATAACCCAGTCTGGACGCGCGCTTGGCTTGTCAACCTTGTTGATGATCACGATTGGCTTTAGACCGCTCGCAAAGGCTTTTGCTGTCACAAAGCGTGTTTGCGGCATTGGACCTTCCTGAGAGTCAACCAGCAGCAATACACAGTCAACCATCGACATTACACGCTCAACTTCACCACCGAAGTCGGCGTGTCCCGGGGTGTCCACAATGTTAATACGGTATTCAGTATCAGTACGTTTGTCTAACCATTTGATTGCAGTATTTTTTGCAAGAATGGTAATACCACGTTCACTTTCGATAGCACCCGAATCCATGACACGCTCAATCTCACCCGCGCGATCACCGAGAGCACCTGATTGTTGCAAAAGTTTGTCTACAAGAGTGGTTTTACCATGATCGACGTGCGCAATAATGGCGATGTTACGGAGAGTTTTAATATCTGACATGTAAATTCAATGCGTATGTAATTTGAGGGCAGATTATACAGAAAAATACTAATTTTTTATAGTGGCTGTTTATTTACAGGACTAATTTTTTTCTCCTTATGTCCCCATTTAGTTTGTAAAGGCGTGTAACTCGATTAGAATAGCGCCACTCAGCCTTAATTTTCTTTGACACATGTCTGATTTTAATCAATCTCCCCCTTCAAAAGATCAACTTGACCTGGTGTATGGTCTGGAAGATCGTCCTAAACCTTTTATTGCTTTTTTAGCCGCTTTCCAGCATCTCCTGGCAATTATTGTCCCGATTGTGACCCCCGGCCTACTCATCTGCCTGGCACTGGGTGTGTCGAAAGAAGATACCAACATGATTTTATCCATGTCATTGGTCATTTCGGGAATCGCTACATTTCTACAATCTAAAAAAGTTGGCCCATTTGGTGCCGGCCTGCTAATTGTGCAAGGAACCAGTTTTAATTTCATTGGTCCTATTATTGGGATTGGTTCTGCCATGGTGGCGGCGGGCACACCGGTCGAATCAGTAATGGCGGCTATTTTCGGTGTGGTCATTGCAGGTGCCTTCATTGAGATGGGCGTTTCACAAATTCTGCCCTGGATTAAAAAACTGATTACCCCTTTAGTCACTGGAATTGTGGTGCTGCTGATTGGTTTGACCTTAATCAAAGAAGGTCTGATCAGTATGGGGGGCGGTTATCAGGCCATGAACGATAAAACTTTTGCCAATGCCGACAACCTCATCATGTCATGCACCGTGCTGGCCCTGATTATTATCTTGAACCGGGCACGTATTACTTGGGTAAAAAGCTCTGCCATTCTCATTGCACTGGTGGTCGGCTATATTCTGGCAGGCTTCATGGGTCACCTGGATTTTTCCGGTCTCAAAGATGCACCTCTGGTTCAAATTCCGACCCCAATGCACTTTGGTCTGGACTTCTCCTGGAGCTTGTTTATTCCCATGGCGTTTATCTACCTGGTAACCTCGCTGGAGGCGATTGGTGATATTACGGCAACTTCTAAGCTGTCAAACCAACCTGTCGATGGTCCAGAATGGATGAAACGTATTAAAGGCGGTGTTCTGGTCAATGGTGCCAACTCACTGCTTGCTGGTATCTTTAACACTTTCCCGAGTTCAGTCTTTGCGCAAAATAATGGCGTCATTCAACTGACTGGTGTGGCTAGCCGTTACGTTGGTATCTGGATTGCAGCCCTTCTGGTGATTCTGGGTTTATTGCCTGCTGTCGCTGGTGTTATTCAGGCTGTTCCACAAGCCGTATTAGGGGGCGCCGTGATGGTGATGTTCGGTGCCGTGGCTGCATCAGGGATCAATATTCTGTCTGGCGTCCATTTAGACCGTCGTGCCCTGCTGATCATTGCGATTTCTCTAGCACTTGGTCTGGGTGTTGCACAAGTACCGCAAATCCTGGAACATTTACCTGAACTATTCCGTAATATTTTTAGTTCTGGCGTAGCGACCGGCGGTATTGCTGCACTTATTTTAAATATTGTACTTCCAGAAACAAAGAAGTAATTGCATGTCCAGAAAACACTGTTTAAGCCCCACTTGGACAGTGTTTTTTCTATTGGAGAAAGATCTATGGATCCTAAAAGCGAAGTTTTATTAAGACAATACGATTATTTGTCAGGTCGGATTTTATTACTGAATGCACCGACCGATGAGCTTCTTGCTGAGTTTGGTGAGTCGATCCAGCCCTCAATCTGGACATGGAACTTTAATGATTACCAGTATTTTCAGGCACGGCAGGCAGAGGTCCATTTTGGCACTGAAATTCCTGCAGGAGAATTTGATCAAGCTGTTATCTTTGTCCCCAAATCCAAAGAATTACTCAATTATTTGCTTCATAACCTAGCCGTACAGCTTAAACAGGGAAGCAGTATCTTTCTGGTGGGTGAAAAAAAAGGCGGCGTAGAGCGGGCAGCAAAGCAATTACAAGCCTATGGTAAAGCCATTAAACTCGATAGCGCGCGTCATTGCCAACTATGGCAATTAACCTTAGACTGCGCGGTCGAAGCGAAAACTTTGGCAGACTGGGCTCAGACCTATACAGTTCCGACTCCTAAAGGAGAGTTAACGGTGTGCGCCCTTCCAGGCGTGTTTAGCCAAAATCGCCTGGATGTAGGAACTGCGGTACTTCTCCCTTACCTGAATCAGGTTAGCTCAGGCAAGATTGCTGATTTTGGCTGTGGGGCCGGTGTGATGAGCGCCTATCTGGCTAAACTGAATCCAGAAAATCGGATTTTTGCACTGGATGTAGATGCTTTTGCATTAGCCTCTACACAACTGACCTTCGAGAAAAATCAGCTAAGCCCGCAGCAGCTTGAAATCAAAGCCATTTCGGGTATTGAAGATGCACCGCTATTTTTACATGCCATTGTCAGTAATCCTCCTTTTCACCAAGGGATCCAGACACACTATGATGCCAGCGAGAACCTGTGCAAAACTGCACGTCGCCACCTCAAGTCCGGTGGTGAATTATGGATTGTGGCGAACCGCTTCTTAAATTACCCAACTTTAATTGAGCAAAGTTTTGGTCAGTGTACGGTTAAAGCGGATCAAAGCGGCTTTAAAGTGCTGTTTGCCAGCACTCAAAAAAACTTTAAGGAATCATGATGAGCGAAACTCAACACAGTCCACAGCTGCAGCGTAAGCTGAGTGCTCGTCATTTGAACATGATTGCCATCGGCGGTTCCATTGGTACCGGTTTGTTCCTGGCCTCAGGAGCAACTATTGCAAATGCCGGCCCTGGGGGTGCGCTCATGGCCTATGCCTTAATCGGCATCATGATTTACTTTCTGATGACCAGCTTAGGCGAACTTGCCACACACAACCCGACATCTGGTGCATTTTTCACCTACGGCACCAAATATGTAGAAGGCGGTTTTGGTTTTGCACTGGGCTGGAACTACTGGTACAACTGGGCAATTACTGTTGCTTTTGAACTGGTTGCAGTTCAGTTCATTATGAAATTCTGGTTTCCGGATATTCCCGGCTTCTATTGGAGCGCCATTTTCCTGGCCGTGGTCTTTGGAATTAATGCCTTGACCGTTAAAGGTTTTGGTGAATCTGAATTCCTCTTCTCGCTGGTTAAGGTTCTTGCCATTATCGTGTTCATCATCATTGGCATCTTCATGATTTTCAAAATTATGATGACGCCTGAGGTAAGCGTCTTTGGAAATTGGAGCAAGGGAGAAGCCCCCTTTGTAGGGGGATTATCGGCCCTTATTGGTGTAGCGATGATTGCCGGATTCTCTTTTCAGGGGACTGAAATGGTGGGAGTGGCAGCGGGAGAATCCAAAGATCCGAAAAAGACCATTCCAATTGCCATCAAACAAATTTTCTGGCGTATCTTGCTATTTTATATCGTCTGTATTTTCATTATCGGCACCTTGATTGCCTATGATGATCCACGTCTTTTACAGGCTGCCGCTACAGATAATATTGCGCTTTCACCCTTTACCCTTCTGTATGAGCAGGCCGGTTTTGCTTTTGCAGCCAGTGTGATGAATGCCGTGATTCTAACTGCAATTTTATCGGCAGGTAACTCTGGCATGTATTCCTCTACCCGCATGTTATTTGATATGGCACGTAAAGGCAGTGCACCAAAAATATTTGGCCTACTCGATGCTCGTGGTGTACCCATGAACGCGCTCTATGCCACCACAGCGATTGCTGCCCTATGTTTCTTGACGACTTTTATCGGTGAAGAACAAGTATTTAACTGGCTGTTAAATATGTCAGGCATGTGTGGTTTTATTGTCTGGCTAGGAATTGCAGTTTCGCATTACCGCTTCCGCAAAGGCTATATTGCACAAGGCTATAAACTGGATGAGCTGGCTTATCGTGCCAAGTTCTTCCCTTTCGCACCTTGGTTTGCATTTACGCTTTGTGCCATTGTGGTTCTCGGTCAGAACTATCAGGCGGTTCTGGAAGGGGAATGGCTGGCCGTATTGTCAACTTATATCGGCATCCTGTTATTCCTGGTCATCTGGCTGGGCTATAAATGGAAATACAATACCAAGCTGATTTCCTATCAGGAGATGGATGTGCAGCCCATGAAAGTTGATCGGAATGAATAATTTCTTGTGATCTAAAAAAGCAGCTTAAATAGCTGCTTTTTTTTATATTTTTAGATTAATTATGCCGCATGACAAAATGACGGTCATCAATCACAATGACCTGCTGACAAATCCCCTCTACCCGGCGCTGCTGTTCAAACACCTCTTTGGACATTGGCTCAAAACTATCAAAGAAGCTGATTTCATTTGCATTGATGTCATAAATTAAAGAATGATTTCCCACACCCTCTAAAGTGTCATAAAACACAATAACAAAAGTGCCCTGTTCTACATAAGCTTGAATATCCGCATAAGCAAGAGGAAACTCGTGCACAGGAAGTTTGAGTTTTTCGGCTTTCTGATAAAAGTCGACTTCTATCGGCTGTTTATCGAGATCGGGTTCTGTATAGAAATTCACATCCAATCCGAGTGTACTTAAAGCCACTGCTAATGCAATACTCGAAGCTCCCATCTCATTATCATGGCAAATCAATTGCACCAAGTCTGGAATATGTAAATCAATACCATAATGATGAAAGATCATCCAGATTGCAAAAATTCCGCTATTGGCCTCCAGCTTTTGCAAATCCTCAGGAATTTCCACACTCATGTCTTTACTCAATTCAATTTCAGAAAGACAAGTGTAGGCAAAAAATCAATATAAAAAAAGGCGGCTCATATGAGCCGCCTTTTAACATTCAATAATAAATTATTGAGCTGTTTGCTGTTCGCCTTCCACTAGTACAGTACGGCTACCAGTGATTGTCGCGAATACGCGACGGTTCATAGCACGACCTTCTTTAGTGTTGTTGTCAGCAATCGGTTGATCCCAAGCGAAACCTTGAGTAGACAAACGGGCTGCATCAACATTGTATTCATTTACAAGTGCAGACTTCACAGAGTTAGCACGAGCTAGAGATAAACGTTCGTTCAATGCACGTGGACCAGTGTTGTCAGTGTGACCTTCGATACGTGCAGTTGCGTTTGGATATTCAACCAGTTTCTCAGCAACTTTAGCGATTTCTGGCTTGTACTGGTCTTTGATGTTTGACTTGTTAGTATCAAAGAATACGCGAAGTTCCATGTTCAGGTCTTCAGTCAACTCTTGTGGAGCTGGAGCTACTGGAGCTACTGGCTCAACTGGAGCAACTTCTACAACTGGAGCAGCTGGTTTCAGACGGCCACCTAGAACTACGTTAAGACCAGCAAGCGCTGTATAGTTCCAGAATTTTTCGTCAAAGTGGTAAGTACCACGAGCTTCAGTACGTAGTGCCAATGCATCGTTGATGTGCCAGAACGCACCGATACCCGCGTTACCTAGAGTACCTTCTTCTTTAAAACCACGACCTTCACGACCTAATTGATCTTCAGTAGCACCATCGAATTCATATTTGTAGTGACCAGCACCTAAAAGCATGTATGGCTTAACTTTGCTGTCGTAGTTACCAGTGAATACATCAGAAGTTGCATAGAAGTTACCTGCAATGTTCTGACCTTTGTATTCCGCACCAGGTAGATCTGTCATATCGCCTTTTACTTGGCTATATTCAGCTTCAAAACCTAACCATGGAGTTAATTCAACACCAAGTGCAGCACCCACAAATAAATCATCTTCCATTTGACCAGAAGTTGTCAGTTCACCATCATCACCACCGTTGTTGTGCTGGGTGTCTTGGAATGTGTAACCTAACATTAGTGGAGTAACAGTTACGCCTGCGTTTGCAGCAGCAAAAGGAGCTGCTACAAGCATTGCTAAAGCAATACGACTCATTTTCATGGATTTATCCTCCAGAGATAACAATTGTTGTTCAAGCTCAGGCCCTGATATTAGGCCACCCTGAGATAGGCTTTTTTACCCCAGTTTTATTTTTAAGCTATTCACATGGCATCATACAAACACTTTATTATTTTTCCAAGTGCTTGATTAATTTAATCAAGTAAATTATTGACAAAATTACTTACAATTTCCGTTGTAATTCGGTAATTTTTTACTCAATTTCACAGCGCAAATCACCTATTTTAAGTACCAATTTATTTTTTGACGGCTTATTTGAACTCTTTAAAAATATTCAATACAGCCTAAAAACGCATAATTAATAACATATTTCTTATAAAAAAATATATAATTCAGGTAACTCTATGTATATAAAAATAACAAGAGCATTTACGCTTGTAGAACTGATTATCTGTATTGCGCTGATCGCAATTATGGTGACAATCGCACTACCTTACGCTCATGGCTACTTTTCCAGACAAGAAGCCAAAGCTATTCCGGCTAAATTATTTTCCATAAATCGCTTTGCACGTAGCCAGGCAGCTGTACTGCACCAAAATGTAGTGATCTGTCCTAGTCAGGATGCCTTAACTTGTCATCCAACGCAATGGAATAAAAGCTTGATTGTATTTATAGATAGAAATAGGAACCGTCAAGTAGATCCAGGCGAACATATTTTACATATTGATCAATTAAACCTTAAATACGGTAACTTAAGCTGGCGGGGTACTCTACGTACACCTAGTATTACTTATCAATCCAATACAGGCTTACCGATTGGATCAAATGGCAGCTTTTATTACTGTTCTACTTATCAAGCCGCTCAGCAACGCATTGTATTGAGCAAAATGGGGCATCTACGGATTGAACATCTGTCTAGCTGCTAAGGAAACCCTACAGTCTATATTTCGTGATGATTAAAGCTTTAATCCTGTTTTTTTTATCCTATACTGCTTGAGTTGGAAAAAAATTGATTAAAACACATACGGAGATATAACAATGACTGACATCGTAATTGTCAATGGTGCACGTACCGCAATGGGCGGTTTTCAAGGCAGCCTAGCCAGTGTTACTGCACCTGAACTCGGGGCGGTAACCATTAAGGAAGCCATTGCACGTGCCGGCTTGCAGCCAGGCGATATTGAAGAAGTCATCATGGGTTGTGTACTCCCGGCTGGATTAAAACAGGGACCTGCTCGTCAGGCTATGCGTCAAGCGGGTCTTCCTGATTCAACAGGTGCCGTCACCATTAACAAGCTGTGCGGTTCAGGCATGAAGGCTGTTATGCAGGCAGCCGATATGATTAAAGCCGGCTCTGCTGACATTGTGGTTGCGGGTGGTATGGAATCCATGACCAATGCACCGTATGTCTTGGCCAAAGCTCGTGGCGGCTTCCGTATGGGGCATGGCGAAATTAAAGACCATATGTTCCTGGACGGTCTGGAAGATGCTGAAACAGGTCGCCTGATGGGTTCTTTTGCTCAGGATATGGCCAATACAAAGGGCTATACACGTGAACAGATGGATGACTTTGCAATCCGTTCCTTGAAGCGCGCGCAGAACGCTGTCAATGCAGGCTACTTTAGTGATGAAATCGTACCCGTAACAGTGTCTACCCGTAAAGGCGATGTGGTGGTTGATAAAGATGAACAGCCATTTAATGCCAATATCGATAAAATTCCAACGCTCCGCCCTGCTTTTGCCAAAGACGGTACGATTACTGCAGCCAATGCCAGCTCGATTTCAGATGGTGCATCAGCTCTAGTAATTACCTCGGCTGACAATGCAGCAGCAAAAGGTTTAAAGCCTTTAGCCAAAATTGTTGCCTATGCATCGAATTCTCAACATCCATCTGAGTTTACCATTGCGCCAGTCGGGGCAATTCAAAAAGTACTGGATAAAACTGGCTGGACTACTGAAGATGTAGATCTTTGGGAAATTAATGAAGCTTTTGCCATGGTCACTATGTGCCCAATGGATGAGTTCAAGCTGGATCCAGAAAAAGTCAACATCAACGGTGGCGCGTGTGCACTTGGTCATCCGGTTGGTTCTACAGGCTCCCGTATTATCTTGACTTTGATTCATGCGCTAAAACGTACAGGTGGCAAGAAAGGCATTGCTGCACTCTGTATCGGTGGCGGTGAAGCAACTGCGGTGGCGATTGAATTACTTTAACCTCTACCCTTACCCCATCCATCCCTCTCCCATGGAGAGGGAGTTAAAAATCCTCCTAATCTGGAGGATTTTTTCGCTTACATTTTTAGTAGTTTTCCTTATGCAAGATGAGTCAAAGCTGCTTAGACTAAAAGAGCACAATACAAAAGGAGTCCTGTCATGCGACTCCATCACTATCCCAATTTTCAAGCTAACACCGAAGCAGCCTTTCGCTTCTACCGTTCCGTGTTTGGCGGTGAGTTTTCAACGCTGATCGTTATGGAGATATTTCTGCTGAAGAAGGGATGAACCTTTCTGATGGCGATAAAAATCTGATTCTGCATATTGCTGTACCTATGAATGAGGATACAGAATTGATGGCATCCGATGCGAATGATAAATTTTGCGCGCAAACCAATACCGTGTTCACGCCAGGGAATAGTCACTACATTTCTATTCATCTGGAGGCAGATGCCTTATCGGCATAGGGTGAAATGAAATGCCGCTGGAAAAAACCTTTCTGGGGTGCGCTCTATGGCGCCTTTAGCGATCAGTTTGGAATTCACTGGATGATCAATTGTCAACTGGAAATAGACCCAACACCTTGAGCAGAATAAAAAAAGCCTCCGTATGGAGGCTTTTTAAGTCAGTGCCGATTAAGCACCTGTTTGATAGCGCGCTTCTGATACCGCAGTGGAGGCCTGATATGGGTTAGTAAAATCACCTAAGCCAGCAGCCGCTTCCTGAATATCCTTACCTTCTTTAATCACGAAAGTATCAAAACCAGAACGCTTCATGTAGTTCAAAACGTCTTTGAACACATCACCAGTCGCACGCAGCTCGCCCTGGAAACCTTGACGGCGCAGCAATGCAGCAAATGAATAACCACGGCCATCATTGAAACCTGCAAACTCAATAAAAATAGCATCAAGTTGGTCAAGCGGAAATTCATGGGTTTCAGGCGAAGCATCAACCGTTAGGTACAATGCTTTTTTACCAGAAACATTGGCAATCTGGTCTAACTGTTCGACAGTCAGCACCACATCACCCTGTGGCAATGCACCATCTTCACCAATGAGTCGATATGTGTTGTCGGCAATCGTGCCATCTTTAGAGAGCACAGGTAGTGCGGTATTAAGCATATGCACGCTCCTTGAATGGTTTGATGCCGATACGGCGATACGTATCAATAAACTCCTCGCCTTCTTGACGTAAATCCAGATAGGTATTCAGAATTTCTTCTACAATATCCGGTACGACGTCGGCAGCGAATGATGGCCCCAAGATGTCACCGATCGAAGCATCGTGGTCTGCATTTCCACCAAGCGTAATCTGGTAGAACTCAACACCTTTTTTGTCGACCCCTAAAATACCGATATTACCCACATGGTGATGACCACAGGCATTCATACAGCCTGAGATATTCAGATCGAGTTTACCCAAGTTATAAATGGTATCTAAATCATCAAAACGGCGTGAAATCGCTTCAGAAATCGGAATCGATTTGGCATTCGCCAATGAACAGAAATCGCCACCTGGACAGCAGATGATGTCAGTCAAGAAACCGATATGCGCACGCGCCAAATTATGCTGATCCAGAGTCTGCCATAACTCGAACAGGTCTTTTTGCGGTACATCTACCAATGCAATATTTTGCTCATGCGTGGTACGCAGTTCACCGAAGGTATACTTGTCTGCAAGATCTGCAATCAGCTGCATTTCTTCAGTCGAAACATCACCCGGCGCAATGCCCGCACGTTTCAGGGAAATCGTGACTATACGATAGCCGGTGACTTTGTGTGCATTGGTATTGATGTTGAACCATTGCTTGAACTTTGGATGTTGTGCAAACAGCTCAGTGAAGTCTTCATCTGCATAGTCTTGATAGTCAAATGGCGTGAAATTCTCATCCATTTTCGCCAAGGTGTCTGCATCAATTTTCAGGGTTTTCACTGTATGTGTAAATTCAGCTTCAACTTTCTCGGCAAATACTTGCGGTGTTAATGCTTTCACCAAAATCTTGATACGCGCTTTGTATTTATTGTCACGGCGGCCATGCAGATTATACACGCGCAGGACAGCTTCAAGATAGGCTATTAAATCTTCACGTGGCAAGAACTCACGAATAAAGCTGCCAATCACTGGCGTACGGCCCAAGCCACCACCGACTTTAATTTTATAGCCGATTTCACCTGCTGCATTTTTTACGATATAGACTCCAATATCATGGAATGCAGTGGCTGCGCGGTCAATTTCTTCAAGTGCAGATACGGCAATCTTGAATTTACGTGGCAAAAAGGCGAATTCCGGATGGAAAGTTGACCACTGGCGGATCAGTTCACAGGTCGGACGCGGATCAGCAATTTCACCCGCCACCACACCGGCATACTGGTCCGTTGTAGTATTTCGGATACAGTTGCCTGAGGTCTGAATCGCGTGCATCTGTACCGTCGCGAGTTCCGCCAGCATGTCTGGTACATTTTCCAGCGCTGGCCAGTTAAACTGGATATTCTGACGGGTGGTGATATGCGCATAGCCACGGTCATATTCTTGAGCCAGATCAGCCACTTTACGCAGCTGCTTAGAATTCATCAGGCCGTACGGTACCGCGATACGCAGCATCGGTGCATAACGTTGGACATAAAGACCATTTTGGAGGCGGAGCGGACGGTATTCTTCTTCCGTCAATTTGCCCGCTAAATAACGTTCCGTCTGGTCACGGAACTGTGCAACACGTTCATTAATCAGTTGCTGATCGAAATCAGTATATAAATACATGGCGTACAGCTAGTAGTTTCTATTATATCGCTGGCAAGGATAGCGAGATTAAAACTATCAATAAAATGCTTTTTATACATATTTCATAGCGATTTTATTGATAAGCCTACCGTAGATTCAATGATATAAAGCTTTAGCGTCACTTCTGCTGTTTTTTTAGCTAAATGATTTATTTATGAGATCTTTAGCATTTATTTTCATAAAGAAGTTAACTTGGGTTTAAATTACCAGTTCTGCTTTTCTCCCAGAGTCTGACCGATAAAATCATAACGCATGGCTGAGCGCGAAAATTTGATTGGACAAGCCAGCTGGGCTTGGCTTTGTTCAGAATCATTCATTTTCAGAGGTACCTGTACGACCCATCCCCGTTGCTGCGCCAGTTCGGAGTGCAAGGCTTCCTCCAGTTTTAATACCGGCTCGACACACACATCCGCCTGAGCAAACAGCATTTGCCAGTGGGCTAAAGGCTGGGAGCGGATTTTGTCTTGAATGGCCTGCTTGACCTGAGCATGATCTTCAGGAGCAAAAGAGGTTCCTTTTTCCAAAATGATCGGCAGCTCCAGCAACTGTGCCAGCCCTTGCATGAACTGCGGTTCCAGACTGCCAATCGACAGATAACGTCCATCCTGCGTCTGATAATAGTCATACAATGTGCCGCCATTTAAATAGCCCGATTCGGCCTGCTGATGCTGGTTAGCTGCCAGACTGGCTGAAGCTGCCATATTATTTAAGGTCGCAGCGCAATCGGTCATGGAAATATCAATATATTGCCCCTGGCCACTGCTCTGCCGTTCAATCACGGCGGCCAGAATTGCAACTAGCGCATGCATGGACCCACCCGCAACATCGGCAATCTGGATACCCATTGCCGGTGGTCCACTTTCCATCCGGCCACTATGCCCGGCAATTCCTGATAGAGCCAGATAGTTAATATCATGTCCCGCCCGGTTTTTATAAGAGCCAGTCTGGCCATAACCGGTAATCGAACAATAGATCAGACGAGGATTGAGAGCACTGAGACTTGGATAATCCAGGCCAAGCCGCTGCATCACGCCTGGACGAAATTGTTCAACCACAATGTCATAATCTGCAATTCTCATCCGGACCTGCTCAAGATGCTCCGGATTCTTCAAATCCAGTGCCACAGAATGCTTGTTTCGGTTCAGATAACTATGGGTAGTCGCCTGCCCATGTGCAAAAGGCGGCATCAAACGGACCAGATCAGGCCGGGTCGGTGATTCAATATGCACAACCTCTGCACCTAGATCTGCAAGATATAAAGTGGCAAACGGGCCCGGTAGTAATGTAGAAAAATCGAGGACTTTCAATCCTTTTAGCGCATAGGACATTGGAGTTTTTACTCTACTTATATTGCTTTTTGCCTTATCATAAAACATAAAAACCAGAAAACAATGTCATGTTCAGCCATTTACCTTGATAGTTTCGGCAATTTACCATGTAAGAAAATGGTAATTGCTTTCTTGTAAATTGCCATTGATTTATTATTTTTTGTCATTTAGGTCAAATATTAGTGAACATTAAAGAGACTGAAGGATTAAACATGAGTCGTGATACGATCAGCATCCATTTCGTCAATGCAGCTTTATCTGGTGTTAAACGCCTCGGCATGGATGTCGATACTTTATTGTCTCACGTTGGGATTGAAGCAGAATTGCTGCATCAGCCCAAGGCCCGTATTTCGCCTGAACAATATACCCGTTTTATTAAAATGCTCTGGATGGTGACTCAAGATGAACACGTCGGCTTTGACAAACAGCCACGTCGTTTGGGTACTTTTGCGATCATGTGCCAGCTGATTATCCATGCCAAAACGCTGGGTGATGCACTGGAGCTTTCTTCTCAGTTCTATAAGCTCTTCGGTGATGACTGGTCCGTGACGCTGGAACGTGACAAACACGAAGCCCGTCTGGTTCCTTTAATTCCCAATTCGATGGATCCGGATCACTTCATTACCGAAAGTATGCTGATGATCTGGCATGGCTTGGCTTCCTGGTTAATTGAGCGTCGTCTGCCACTGGAGCGCGTCCACTTCAGCTATCCACGTCCGGCCCACGCCGATGAGTATGACGCCCTGTTTTTTGCCCCAGTGATGCAGTTCGATATGCCGCGTACTGAAATTACTTTTGCAGCCGACTATCTGGATTTGCCAATTCGCCAGAATGAAGAAACGCTGGAAGAATTCCTGAAAGCCGCTCCAGCACAACTGCTGGTGAAGTTCAAAAACACCAATTCACTGACTTCACGTATCCGTGATGTATTGAAGAGCCAGATTGGCGAAGAAATGCCCACCCTGAACGATGTAGCCTCCATGCTATATCTGTCTCCGCAGACCTTGCGCCGTCGTCTGGCAGCTGAAGGCAAGAGTTATCAGGGGGTAAAAGATGCGCTGCGTCGTGATGCTGCAATTCATCTCTTACTCAACCCGGATCTGACTCTTGAAGATGTCGCGCAGCAGGTCGGCTTTAGTGAAACCAGCACCTTCCACCGTGCTTTCAAGAAATGGACGGGTGTTACGCCAGGTCTGTATCGCCAGTTACATGGTTACCATTAACATCGGTTTAATAAACCTTTATTGTAAAAGCTAATCACCTGCTGGGTGATTAGCTAGCCAAGCCCAAGCTCCAGACTTGGGCTTTTTTTTAGATCTATTTTTTCTGTCCATCCCTATTGACCAAACTGCTCAAATGATCTGGTTCGTTCTCGTCATTGCACTTCAAAATTTAATCATTACACTCGAAATATTAGAATAATTTTAGTAAAGCAAAAAGGATATTGTATGAGCGAGGCCTATATTATTGATGCCATTCGCACGCCACGCGGAAAGGGAAAAAAAGACGGCGCATTGCATGAAGTCAAACCGATTAGCCTATTAACCACATTGTTAAATGAACTCCAGCAACGTCATCATCTGGATACTGCGCAGGTCGATGATATTGTTTTGGGCTGCGTGACACCGGTTGGGGATCAGGGTGCGGATATTGCCAAAACTGCTGCGATTGCGGCGGGCTGGGACAATGACGTGGCCGGTGTACAGATCAACCGTTTTTGTGCCTCGGGGCTGGAGGCTGTTAATCTGGCCGCACAGAAAGTCCGTTCTGGCTGGGAAGATCTGGTCGTTGCAGGTGGCGTTGAGTCTATGTCTCGTGTAGCGATGGGTTCAGATGGTGGGCCTTGGGCCTTGGACCCGGAAACCAATATAGCCTGTGATTTTATTCCGCAGGGGATCGGCGCTGATCTGATTGCCAGTATGGATGGCTATAGCCGTGCGGATGTGGATCAGTTTGCTGAGCAATCCCAGAAAAAGGCAGCAGCTGCACAGGCGCAGGGTTATTTCAATAAATCTATTATTCCTGTCAAAGATAAAGCCGGTGTCGTGATTCTGGAGCAAGACGAGTTTATTAAACCCAATACCACAGCAGAGGCGTTGAGCAAACTCAACCCTAGTTTTGCCATGATGGGACAGATGGGCTTTGATGCCATCGCCCTACAAAAATATCCGGAAGTAGGCAGTATCCAGCATGTGCATCATGCCGGCAACTCTTCCGGAATTGTAGATGGTGCCGCTGTGGTGCTAGTGGCTTCTGAACAGGCCGTTCAACAGCACAATCTCAAACCCCGTGCCAAAGTACTGGCAACTGCACTGGTGGGGGCTGATCCGACCATTATGCTAACTGGCCCTGCTCCGGCTGCGCGCAAAGCCTTGGCCAAAGCCAGACTGACAGTGGATGACATTGATCTGTTTGAAGTCAATGAAGCTTTTGCTGCCGTTGTGCTGCGTTTTATCCATGAAATGAAGGTTGATCCTGCCAAAGTCAATGTGAATGGTGGTGCGATTGCTATGGGACATCCCCTAGGGGCGACTGGTGCAATGATTTTGGGCACCTTGTTGGATGAACTGGAACGTCAGGGCAAAAAACATGGTCTGGCCACCTTATGTGTTGGAGGCGGCATGGGCATCGCCACCATTATTGAACTGGTTTAATTTAAATACCCGAAGGCATTTAAGGCCCGTTAACGTCATAGGCACGCTACCGATCATCATATGAGTCCTGTGTCTGCGGGCTAGTCAGCTAAATGACACAATTAAACAGGTGGTGTGTATGACCAGGGCTTCACCTACTTTTGCCAAATGAGAAGTGCATTTTGTATTAGTAGCCTGAACTTTAGGGTTAGACCCAGAATTCAGATGAATTTGGATCGCCTCCACAATCATGGAAGTTTCTAAACTTGAGTAAGGACAATAATTCTAAATTCATCAATTATTATTTGGATAAAAATGTATGAGCGCAATTCAATATCAAAAAACTGCAGATAATATTGTCATTTTAACCCTTGATTCTCCGAATCAGTCTGCCAATACCATGAATGCCGACTTTCGTCAGGCCCTAGATGAAACCGTTGCCCAGCTCCAGACAGATGAGCATATTAGCGGGATTATTTTTCGATCCGCCAAAAAAACTTTTTTTGCTGGCGGTGACCTGGATGAACTCATTCAGGCCACTCCTGAACAGGCCACTGATTTTTTCCATATGATTGAAGGAATGAAAGCCAAACTGCGTTATATCGAAACGCGCGGCATTCCTGTGGTCGCTGCCTTGAATGGCACGGCCTTAGGTGGGGGCTGGGAGCTGGCGCTGTGCTGCCATCGACGGATTGCACTCAATGATCCCAAGAGCAAGTTTGGCTTGCCTGAGGTGACACTGGGATTACTGCCGGGTGGCGGCGGGATTGTACGCATGGTTCGTCTGCTGGGTCTGCAAAGTGCACTTCCCTTGCTAATGGAAGGTAAACAGTTGAGTGTCGAGAAGGCAAAAACTTTGGGCCTGATCCATGAGACGGCGGACTCGGCAGAGGAATTGCTGGAAAAATCTGTGGCCTGGATTAAGGCTCACCCGCAATCTCAACAACCCTTTGATGTAAAAGGATACAGGATTCCGGGTGGCACGCCGACCTCTCCGGCTGTGGCACAAATGCTGGCTATTGCACCAGCCATGCTACGCGACAAAACCAAGGGCTGTTATCCGGCACCTGAGGCCATTCTCTCTGCTGCTGTTGAAGGTGCACAGGTCGATGTCGATACGGCGCTTAGAATTGAGTCACGTTATTTTACCTTTCTTGCCACCGGTCAGGTGGCCAAGAATATGATTGGCACTTTCTGGCATGGCATGAATGCCATCAAGTCTGGTGCCAGTCGTCCAAAAGGCTGGGCACCCTGGCAGGCAAACAAGGTGGGTATTCTGGGGGCAGGCATGATGGGCGCCGGAATTAGCTATGCCACCGCCAGCAAAGGTATTCAAGTGGTACTCAAAGATGTATCGCTTGAAGCCGCTGAACAAGGCAAAGCCTACAGTCAGAAACTACTAGATAAAAAAGTATCCCAAGGCCGATTAACTGCGGACAAACGTGAGCAGATTTTAGCTTTGATTCAGGCCACGGCAAGTTCTGAAGATTTGGCGGGTTGTGATCTCATCATTGAAGCTGTTTTTGAAAATCAGGAACTCAAAACTCGTGTGATTCAGGAAGCTGAAGCCTTTTTAGCTGAAAATGGCGTGATGGCATCTAATACCTCGACCTTGCCAATTAGTGACCTGGCTCAGGCATCGCAAAATCAGGCGAATTTTATCGGTCTGCATTTTTTTAGTCCGGTGGATAAAATGCAGCTAGTAGAAATTATTAAAGGACACAACACCTCGCCTGAAACTTTGGCCAAAGCTTTTGACTTTGTGCAGCAGATTGGTAAATTACCGATTGTGGTGAATGATAGCCGTGGCTTCTTTACCAGCCGTGTCTTTGGCACCTTCGTTCAGGAAGGTTTACGTCTGCTGGCAGAAGGGGTTCATCCCGCGCGTATTGAAATGGCGGCACTTAAAGCTGGTATGCCTGTCGGACCGCTAGCAATTCAGGATGAAGTTTCTCTGACGCTTTCAGAGCATGTAGCCACAGAAACCTATAAGGCAATGGCGGCTCAAGGTAAGGAGCGACCAAGCTCGGCAGCGGATGAAGTGATTCATCGGATGATTCATGAATTTAACCGTAAAGGTAAAGCAGCCGGTGCCGGTTTCTATGACTATCCTGAAGGCGGTAAAAAGCAGCTTTGGTCGGGCCTCAGTCACTGGCAAAAAGATACTCAGATCACCGAACAGGAAATGATTGACCGTTTTCTGTTTGTACAAGCGCTGGATACCGTGCGCTGTCTGGAAGAAGGTGTGCTTGAATCGGTGGTGGATGCCAATATCGGTTCGATCTTTGGTATTGGCTTTGCAGCCTGGACAGGAGGCGCTGTACAGTTCCTGAACCAATATGGACTAGATAAGGCCATTGCTCGTGCTGAAGTGCTGGAGCAGCAATATGGTGAACGCTTTAAAGTGCCACAGTTATTAAAGCAACATGCCAGTCAGGCAAAAGCATTTGCATAGGCAGCCAGTAAAAGGGAAGTTTTGAACTTCTCTTTTTTTGACAGGTTAAAATCATACAAGTCAGCTGAAATCATCTCTTTCACAGAGATTTTGATTCGTTTTTATTCAATTTATGTTATAAAGTTACACAAGTTAAACATCCACTACAGGGACTTGCACATGACTGATCACAGTTCACCTGAAAAATCACCTTGGGGCTGGAAAGCATTAATTATTTTCTGCATCTTGAGTGGATTCTTCATGCTCTTTTTCTGGCTTGCAGTCAGTAATGAACCAGATTACATGCCAAGCCAGCAAAACAAGCAGAATACTCAGCAACATGCTTTTAAGAATGCACCGGTGATGTCGCAAGAAGCTCTGGCCAAAGCTCAGGCAGACCGTGAAGCGCGCCAGGCAGCTGGAGCCAACGTCCTACAGGACCCATCAGTGCAAGAAAATGTTCAGCAGGAACATGACGCAGGGCATGGGCAGTAAAATCAAGATATTCAAAAAAAAGCAAGGTTCTTCCTTGCTTTTTTATTTGAGTTTTAATCACTTAGTTTTAAATACATATCGATATGCGGAATTCCACAATCCAGATATTCTTCCCCTTGTACGACAAAACCTAAGCCTTGATAAAATCCCAGCGCATGTACTTGGGAAGAAAGCTTGACATATTCACGCTGTTCAGCTTTGGCCTGAGCAATTATGGCTTGCATGATCTGTTGCCCGATGCCTAATCCACGTGCGGACTGCATGACGGCCACCCGACCAATACTATGATTTGCCAGTAAACGTGCCGTTGCAACGGGCTGTTCCTGTAAATAAGCAATAAAATGCACCGCTAGTGGATCTTCTGCATCCCATTCATCTTCCGGGGCAATGTGCTGCTCCTGAATAAACACAGCTTCACGAATTGCCTTGGCATCGGGGGCTAAATCGTCCCAGATACCAGAGGCAATACGAAGCTTATGATTGTCTAGCATTTCGAGCCAATCCCTTGCTGATCCCACTGATTATTTAACAACAATTCCAGTGAATGTTTCTGAATACCGTACATCTCTTTTAAGGCCTGTATTTGAGCCAGCACAGCCTGATCCGGTTGCGTATAATCTTTGCGTTTGGTAGCCAGAATCATTTTATTTTTACTGGTATGTTCCAGCGCCACAAATTCAAAGACTTTGGTCTCATAACCATAGGCTTTTAGCAAAAGCGCACGAATGGTATCCGTCAACATTTCCGCCTGCTGTCCGGCATGAATCCCGAATTGCAGCATTGGGCTCAAGACCTGCGGCGCCTGCAGCTGGGGCCTTAATTCTTTATGACAGCAAGGTGCACACATAATGATCTGGGCATTCAGGCGAATGCCACTATGAATAGCAAAATCCGTCGCCACATCACAAGCATGCAGGGCAATCATGACATCCAGATGTTCTGGTGCATACGTTCTCACATCGCCCTGAAAGAAATCCAGCTGATTAAAACCAGACTGCTGCGCAACACTTTGGCAGAACTCGACCATTTTCGGATTAAGTTCTACTCCAGTCACGTACGGGGTCTGGCCATATTTTTGCATATAGGCATATAACGCACAGGTTAAATAGCCTTTGCCAGAACCAAAGTCCACCACCCTCAAGCCATGCTCGGACACCTTGATTTGCGCCAATGCACCGGAAAAAATTTCGACAAATTTATTAATCTGTTTCCATTTGCGCGCCATACTTGGAATGATCTGTTCATTCTGATCAGTAATCCCCAAATACTGCAAAAATGGACTGTCCTGATCAACATAGCGCTGCTTAATCCGGTCATGGCCTTGCCCGTGGTTGACTTTTGCAGGGCCTGACTGGGTTTTGCTGCGGGTCAGCATGGCTTTTTTCTTGTTTTTTTTCAGCTGTAACTCTTCCTGATCGGTTAATAAATTCGCCTGCTTGCAACTGGCCAGTGCATCTGTTACCTGAGCCAAGGCATCAGTCAAAGGATAGTTTTTGGTGATATCCTGAGTTTGATAGCGATACAGACAGCTCAACACCTTCTGCTCATTCAGTGCAATCACCCTGAACATCATTTTCTCTAACTGTTCCAGCTCACCTTTATACTGGCTCAAAATCAGACGATCAAAATGATCAGTTTCAACAGCTTGCTGGAAAGCCTCCAGAAATTGCTGTTCCTGAACCGAAAGAGAAGTCGATGTCGACATAAGAAAAACCTGATATAAATTACTGTTCAAGTTTAATTCTTCTTAACCTAAAAGCAAAATTGAATTACTATACAAATGTATATTTAAATTAGAATGATGACCATGCAAAAAGCGCCCCTCATTTCAGAAGACTATGATCAGGCTGAAGAAAGGATTAATTATATCAGTCACGGCCTGGGTGCACTGCTGGCTATTATTGCTGGTATTCTTTTGATTGTTAAAGGGTCTTATTTAAGTACAGGCCCCTGGATCGGACTATGGGTCTATGCACTCAGTATGGTGTTATTATTTTCCGCTTCCATGCTCTACCATATGTCGACCTCGGCAGACCGTCGTTATTTTTATAAAAAAGTCGACCATACAGCAATTTACTATCTGATAGCCGGTACCTACACCCCTTTTCTGTCGATTGCCATTCCCACGGCCAAAGCCCAATATTTATTGATTGCCTTATGGATCATTGCTGCACTCGGTACACTGTTCAAGTTTATTTTTATTCATCGTTTCCAGAAGCTTTCTCTGATCGCCTACTTGCTCATGGGCTGGCTGGCCATTCTGGTTATTGATGATATGCAGCAGTATCTGAGTGCTCAATCTTTAACCCTCCTGATCATTGGGGGATTGGCTTATACCGTAGGTGCATTGTTTTATGCTCTAAAAAGGGTAAGATATGCTCACGCTATCTGGCATATTTTTGTATTGATAGGGGCAGGATCACACTTTCTGTCTATCTATCTGTACGTGATTTAATCTTCTTCTTTCTCCATTTCAGTGACCCTGAGCGAGCAGAAACGAGAAGATTGCAGTTGTTTTTTTAAAAAATTACGCCTTTTTTAAAAAGATTACGCTTTTAAAACTAATTTTTTATTTTTAGTAAGTGTAAGGTTATTCATGGCGTCTCCAGAAACTATCGCTGCCATAGAAACGACAGCGACCAATTCAAAATTTCGTGTTTTAACGGCAAGCTTGGTGGGCACCACAATCGAGTTCTTCGATTTTTATATTTATGCCACAGCTGCTGTTATTATTTTCCCCTATCTGTTTTTCCCGGCAAGTACAGATCCAATGACTGCCACGATTCAATCGCTGGCGACTTTTGCAATTGCCTTTATTGCCCGCCCGATTGGGGCAGCACTTTTTGGCCATCTGGGCGACCGGATTGGACGTAAGGCTACCCTGGTTGCAGCACTGCTGACCATGGGGATCTCTACCGTTGCCATCGGTTTACTCCCGACCTATGCCCAAATCGGAATTGCCGCGCCTCTGCTTCTGGCACTCTGCCGTTTGGGACAAGGCTTAGGTCTGGGGGGTGAATGGTCTGGGGCGGTTCTTCTTGCGACCGAAAACGCACCCGAAGGCAAACGTGCCTGGTATGGCATGTTCCCGCAGCTTGGCGCACCGATTGGCTTCATTCTGGCAACCGGCTCATTCCTGACGCTGGGCGCATTTATGAGCGAACAGGCCTTTATGACCTGGGGCTGGCGTATTCCCTTTATTTCTAGCGCCCTGCTGGTCATTATCGGTTTATGGATTCGTTTAAAACTGCATGAAACTCCGGCCTTCCAGAAAGTGCTGGATAAACAAAAAGAAGTCAACATTCCTTTCTTTCAGGTATTTAAGAATCATTCGAAAATGCTGGTGCTCGGCACAATTGCCGCGATCTGTACCTTTGTGGTGTTCTATTTGACCACAGTATTTGCACTGCAATGGGGCACCAAACAATTGGGTTATTCGCGTGAAGAATTCCTAAAATTACAGCTGGTGGCGACGCTGTGTTTTGCAGCTTTTATTCCTTTATCTGCAGTATTGGCAGAGAAATTTGGCCGTAAAACCACCTCAATTGGGGTATGTGTAACTTCTGCTATTTTCGGGATTTTCTTTGCCGATATGTTGGAATCTGGTAATACGCTGATTGTTTTCCTGTTCCTGTGTATTGGTCTGGCGATTATGGGGCTGACCTATGGGCCAATTGGTACGGTACTGTCAGAAATTTTCCCGACCTCGGTACGTTATACCGGTTCTGCGCTCACCTTTAACCTAGCCGGGATTTTCGGTGCCTCTTTTGCTCCCCTCATTGCGACCAAACTGGCGACTGAATATGGTCTGTCCGCAGTAGGCTATTACCTGACTGCAGCCTCCCTCCTGTCTTTGGTGGCCTTCCTGCTGATTCGTGAAACCAAAAACGACGATGTCAACAATCAGATTTAATGGCTGCTCAAGCTTAAATCCTGATCAAAGCCAGCATAAAGATGCTGGCTTTTTTTATGATTTCACAACAAAAAACGGCTGTTTCTCTCGGCCTACTTCAGGAACAATCAAATGACTAGAATCTCAATATGAGGCAGACAGATGCAGGAGCTTATTGAACAAATTTCTCAGCAGCAGCTGGTCGAAATTATTATTCTGCTGGAAGATGATAAAAAGCTGGAAGCGATTCATTATATTCGGTCCCACACCCCTTTAGATGAAATACAGGCTCGACAGCTGATTGATGAGATTGTACGTGAGCATGATCTGGCCCTGCAACGTGATCCGAATGACACAATTGGCCCACGCTTTACTGAAGATGAAGATATGCAGCTGCTGACTCCGCCACTAGAATTACCGAAGCATCCTCAGCTGAGTATTTCCAAAGAGCAGGAAGTGGCCGCACAGCGTGTCCCGGAGACGACTCCTACCCAGCAGATTAAAAAGAAAATCTGGATGACGGCGGCAGCCATCGTACTGCTAATTATTCTGGTCTGGATTATCCTTTAAAAACCACGCCAATCCAGCTCTATTTAAACAAGCTAGATCAATTCAATAATATCAATCGTTGGGGGCACTCGGAAACGAAACGGCACCCCGACCATACCTGTTCCCACCGTCACAAATACATCGGCATGTTCATGATGGTACAGACCTTTTTTATGTCCCAGAATGGAGACTTTCTTCATCACATAATCGGTCAGCCAGGGCAGTTCCACCTGCCCGCCATGTGTGTGTCCAGACAACATCAAGGGCCGGATGGGCAATTTCGGAATCATGTCCACCGTATCCGGATTATGCGACAGGATCACCCATGGCTTGTCTTGGGGTAAGTCTGGCATTGAACGCATATCGGTTTTGCCCGCCCACAGATCACCCACTCCAATCAGACGAAACTCGTCAAATTCAACCATCTTTCCTTCAATATCCATGACCTGATTGACTTCCAGTGCATAGCGCAACAACGCCTGAATCGGAGGACCTGGATACTGCTCATCATGATTGCCATTCACCGAATAGACCGGCGCATGAATTTCCTTTAAAATTGCCAGTTCTTCCGCCAGCTTATTTTCAGGTTCGTAGGTCCAGTCTCCCGCTACCACCACCAAATCTGGCTGTAGGTGATTCAGCTTGTGTACAATCTGTCTTAACTGACGCTCATGGCCTGAAAATAGACCGATATGCAAATCGGCAATCAGGGCAATTCGCACAGGCTGTTTCAGCGGCTTGTCTGGATTAATCTGATAGCGCATGGTTTTCACGCGAATGATATGCGGCTCGATAAAACGCGCATAACTCAGCACACTAGTAATCAGGAAAATAAAAATCGCTTCATGTGGCGAGTAATAGCCCGTCCAGCCAGCATAGATACTAAAGAACACCAGAGGAATCAGCAGATAGGCCAGATAAAAAGCCAGCAGATGGGCAAATGCTTTAAAAGGATGTATAGTTTCCGTACGCGACTGGCTGGACCATGCCTGATACACTGCCCAGAAGGCGAGAAGCGCCATCCCTATATAAAAATAAAAAAATACGGAACTGCTATCCCACATACAATCGCCTTATCAAGTTCACCAGTATATGACTGGCTTTATATTTATCTTTTCATAGCTGGCCATTATACTCAATTCAAATTTTTCAAACTTTAATGTCTATGACCTCTGCTTTCCGCACTCAAGCCACATCTACTGCTTTTACTGCCCGTCGCCGCTTGAGTACCGGAATGTTGCTCAGTGCAACACTGGTGCTCGGCTTGCCCGCATGCAGCACTTTGCCTAAACAGGCTGAGCAGCCAAGTCAGATGGCCTTTGAGACAGATACCAGCCAAACCAGTCTGGCACAGATCATTACCCCCCTACGCGACAAGAACCTGGGCCTGACCGGTTACCACCTACTGTATGACCCCCTGGAAGCCTTGGCTGCACGGATGCAGCTGATTCACAAAGCAGAGCGTAGCCTGGATTTGCAATATTATATCTGGGATAACGACCGGATTGGTGCCCTGGCCTTGCATGGCCTGATTCAGGCCGCAGATCGCGGCGTTCAGGTGCGTCTGCTGATTGATGACAATAATGCCAAGAAAATGGAAGGTATTTACCTGGCACTGGACCAGCACCAGAATATTGATGTGAAGTTGTATAACCCTTACCGCTTCCGTAAATACCGAGCCATGGATATGGTGCTGGACTTAAAACGCATCAACCGCCGCATGCACAATAAAAGCTTTATTGCCGACAACCAGATTGCGCTGATTGGCGGTCGCAACATGAGCAACCAATATTATAATGTAAGTGACAGCTATCAATTTTCTGATGTAGACGTGATGCTGGTCGGGGCAGCTTCAGATGAAATCATTCATTCCTTTGATGAATACTGGAATGATGAATATGCTTATCCGGTTCGTCAAATCGTTAAGCCCGGACATCACACCTTGCGTTTTCCCAGCCTGAAACAGCAGCTGGAAGCCCATGGTCAGGATATCTATACCCAAAACTACCTGAATCTAGCCAATCGTTCCCAGGCCTTTGATAAATGGCTGGAACATAACATCCAGCTGGACTGGGTAGAAGCAGAAGTAGTCAAAGATTCTCCAGCCAAAATTAAAGCAGAAGCAGAGACTGAGGATCATCTGAATTTTCAGTTATTACAACGTCTGGAAAAACCTGAACACAGTGTGGATATTGTCTCCGCTTATTTTGTGCCTGAAAAACTGGGGGCAGAACGATTAAAAAAACTGGCGGCCAATGATATTAAAGTCCGTGTTTTAACCAACTCTTATAAAGCCAATGACGTCTCGATTGTGCATGCCTTCTATGCCAAATACCGTCAGGACCTGCTGGAAAATGATGTACAGCTATATGAATTTCTGGCTGCACCCGATGCAGATCACCTGAATGCCAATACTGAAGAACTCGCCAAGAAAGCCAAAGTCAGTCTCAAGGGCCTAAGCCGTTCCAGTCTGCATGCCAAAATGATGGCCCTGGACCAGAAACAGGTCTTTATTGGTTCCTTTAATTTTGACCCGCGTTCTGCCTATTTAAATACTGAAATCGGGGTTGTGTTAAACAGCCCTGCTCTGGCCCGTGCGGTACATAGCACCATGGATCAGAATTTAAGTAAATATGCGTATAAGCTGGTAATGGATGCCAATCAGAAGATTAACTGGAAAATCAGCAAGGCAAATGGAGAGACCAAAACTTTTACCAAAGAACCTGGGATGAAATGGTATCAGCGGGCGTCCTTAAAATTCCTGTCCTGGCTACCGATTGAAGGCTTTATGTAAACGATATGGAACTCAAAAACTGCTGAATCAATATGGCAAGTCGCTACCCCGGCTGACTGGCTTTTTTAATTCAGCACCATGACCTTAATGCGATTCTTTCAGCACTCTGGAGTGTAATTCTTTTAAGCCCTGCAACATCTGGTCTTGCACTATCGGGGTCAAAGTATCAACGGTCAGTCCTGCTGTCGGAATAGCTGGCAAAGCCATCAGATGCGCAGTCACTTTCGGCATTTCCAGTACATTTTGCACATGGGCCGCAAAGCTGATGTTATCAATAAATGGCGCTACCATATCCAGTTGACCTTGCTGATTGACATAACACAGCAGGCAGATTTGAACCGGACGCTGCGCTTCAATTGCAGCTCCTAGAATACGGCCATGCACCTTCTTGATTGAACGGCCATCCGAAGTTGTGGCTTCCGGGAAAAACAAGACCGGAATATCCTGCTTTAAAAACTCGCTAATCTGCTCACGGATTCTTACCGAATCTCCCGAACCTCGTTTAATAAATAAGGTTCCGCCACTTTTGGCCAACTTCCCCAATACCGGCCAGTTTTCAATCTCGGCTTTGGCCAGAAAAAACACCCGGGCAGCCGAGCCTAAAACCGCCACATCCAGCCAGGAAATATGGTTGCTTACCCACAGGGCAGGCTCACGTGGAATGGTGCCATGCACTTTGACTTCAATATTAAAGACCTTGCACAACTGACGGCAAAAATACTGCACATAACGTGTATTGTTTGGATTATTCGGATGTTTATGCAGGCTATACCGGTATACCAGATAAAACCCTTCACTGATTGTGGTGACGGATGCAAAGATTTTTCTGGAATAGAGAAAGAATTTTGCAAAGCCGCTTATCTCAGCTGTTTGATTGTGTACAGTAGGGTGCATAAAAAGATCACTAAATCCTAAACAAGATACAGGGAATATCCACGAATTAAACTTATTCTATACTTTTCAATCTTAACTTGCATTGATAATAAAAAGCCTCTCATGCCATTTCTCGCATTAATTTAAATATGATTTTTAAATCAAATAAAAAAAAGTCATCGAAATATCAGAGCAAAAAAGGATGAAACTATGCAAAAAACCCAGCAGTCCTGCCATGAAATGATTCCACCGGCACAAGCACTTAAATTTATCCTCGGCATAACTCTGTTCTATACCTGTGCTCTGGTAACACTTGTACAACTGTTTGTCACGGTGCTTTAAAAGAAAGCCTTATATGCCCGTATCTGTTCTGTTCATTTTCCACTAAAATGAAATTTTACAATGGAGCATGTGCTGAGTGGAATATGTAGAGCAACATCGGGGAAAAGAACAGGTCATACTGGTCAGTGTGAGCGTACAAATACTGGAAGACCTGGATGCTGATGAGTTTCACTTGCTGGCACAATCTGCTGATGCTGAAATTCTGCAACATATTCATACACAGCGCCTCCGTCCGGACCCGAAGCTGTTTATCGGTTCAGGTAAGGTCGAAGAAATTGCCGAACAGGTCAAACTGCTGGATGCCAATCTGGTCATTTTTGATCATGCACTTTCTCCGGCTCAGGCCCGTAACCTTGAATACATGTTGAAATGCAGGGTTGTGGACCGGACTGAGCTGATTCTGGATATCTTTGCCCAACGCGCTCGGACGTATGAAGGGAAATTACAAGTTGAACTGGCGCAGTTACAGCATTTATCTTCACGTCTGATTCGCAGCCGTGGCAATCTTGACAGTCAAAAAGGTGGGATTGGCTTACGTGGCCCCGGGGAAACCCTCCTTGAAACTGACCGCCGCCTGCTGCGGATTCGTATGGGTCAGCTTAAAGCCAAACTGGATAAAGTCCGTCAAACCCGCACCCAAGGACGTGTTGCCCGCCAGAAAGCGGCTGTGCCGACAGTTTCTCTGGTGGGTTATACCAATGCCGGCAAATCCACCCTGTTTAATATTCTAGCCGGCAGCGATGTCTATGCCGCCGACCAGCTCTTTGCCACCCTCGATCCAACCCTGCGCCGTCTGGAATGGGACGGCATTGGCAATCTGGTTCTGGCCGATACTGTAGGTTTTGTCCGCAATCTTTCCCACTCGCTGGTGGAGTCTTTTAAAGCAACGCTCGAAGAAACCCTGGAAGCTACGCTGCTGTTACATGTGATCGATTCCAGCAGTCCAGATATGCTGGAACAGATTGAAGCGGTCGAAAAAGTCCTGCAAGAAATCGGGGCAGATGTACCGATGCTGCGTGTCTACAACAAGATTGATTGTAGTGGTGAAGAGCCAAAAATCATTTACCGACAACCGGGTCTACCTGAGCGGGTGTATATTTCAGCCCATAGTGGCGCGGGTATTGATTTATTGCGTAAGGCTGTACATGAAGCTCTGATGGGGCAACTTCAGTCGTTTGAGCTGGTTCTGCAGCATGCACATGGCAAGTTGCGTAATCAGTTATATAGCCTGAACGTCATTCAGTCTGAACATTATGATGAGGAAGGCCACCTGCATCTCAATATCCGGATTGCGCCACAGAAACTGGAACAACTGATTAAACAGGCGCATTTACCCCTCGAAGACATTCTTGGCAAACAGGCGCAACAATTCAAGCGCCCACTGGAAGAATTTGAAATCAACACCAAGATCGAGTAAAACTTGATTATTAAACTTTTTATTAAATGACTACAATTGATGAACTGGATAAAAAATATCGACTGGCCAGCATGGATCGCCACTCTACTGCTGATTGTGGTTTTTCGTGAAGGCTCAGTATGGATCATGACTCAGCTCAATCATCCTGAACTGGGAAATCTGGTCGGGCTGATCAGTCTGCTGATTGTACTGTTTGCATGGCGTTATTTTTCCAAACTGCCTCCACGTCTGATTGATACCAATAACAAACTGATGAAAGAAAGTGCCTTTGCCTTTTTGCCGATTAGTGCCGGTTCTTTGATCATGCTGATCCAATTGGGACAAAAGATTCCAGCCTTTATGCTGGTGCTGTGCCTGAGCACGCTTCTTCCTCTTTGGATCTACGCCAAAATGGCAAAACGCTGGTTATAGGAATCCCCCATGCTCTCTATTCTGTATAGTTTTTTGATTACCCTGATCGCTTATCTGCTGGCCAAGCCGCTTAACCGTTTCATTCCACAAATTCCAGTCATTGTTTTTGCCATGTTTCTGGTACTGCTCATCCTGTTCGGATTCGGTGTTCCTTATGAGCATTATATGGATGAGGTCAATCCGATCTTTAACCATCTACTCGGTTACGTAACAGTTGCCCTGGCGATTCCACTTGCTGCCATGCGCTATGATGACCTGCCTTTAAAAGCCATTATCGGGATTTTGATCTTTGCCAGTATCAGTGCCGTGGCTTTACCGATGGGACTGGCTTATCTGCTGCACATGTCTTCTACCGATATTATGGCTTTTGCCACTCGTGCAGTCACCACACCGATTGCCATCAATATTGCCACCTTACTTGAAGCCCCTATCAGCCTGACTATTTTAATTGTGATCCTGTCTGGTGTGATCGGTGCTGCTTTTTCACCGTTTATTTTAAGGCATATCAATGATGAACGCGCCTCCGGCCTGGCATTGGGACTGGCAGCACATGCGATTGGCACGGCACAGGCATGGCAGCGCGGCAGTGTTGCAGGACGCTATGCTGCATTCGGTATGGCGGTCAATGCGGTTTTCACTGCAATATGGCTACCATCATTTATCTTTTTTCTGCAAAAAATGTGACTAAACAATCATTTTTAAATGATTGTTTAGTCTATTAATTAAGCTTATTATCAATTTGTATTTTGTCATAAAGTAAAGGATGATTTTAATGAAAAAGATTAAATTGGTTTCCGCCCTTCTCTTGAGCAGCTTTTCAGGCATGATTTGGGCCAATGATATTACAGGGCTGTGGAAAAACATCGATGACAAAACAGGCTCTTCAAAAGCTGTTTTAGAAATCCGCCAAGAATCAAATGGCAGCTATACTGCTAAAATTATAAAAGTTACCCCGCGTCCAGGTTATACCCCGAAAGAAACCTGTGTTTCCTGCCCTGCCCCTTATACCAATAAACCAATCTTGGGCCTAGACGTACTGACCGGTCTTAAAGCAGACGGCGAGAACAACTACGTGGGAGGTAAAATCCTGGATCCGCTTTCAGGAAAAATCTACAGCACCAAAGCCAGACTGAGCCCGAATGGCAAGCGTATTACTTTACGCGGCTATGTGGGTGTCTCTGCACTCGGCCGCAGTCAAACATGGATTCGCCACGACTAGTTTAAGGCCTGCGCCAGAAGCATAAAACTGAATAAAAAACGTTTCAAATCCAAAAAAATAACCAGTATTCAACTGCAGAATCTAGGCCAATATCGCATATAAAAAATTAGATTCGGCACTTGAATGACAAGTGGTCAAGGGGGAAATAAAGATGCAGAAAAGTATAATATGGGCATCACTCGCAGGTTTACTTTCATTCAGCTCAGCACTTTTTGCTCAAGGTCTGAGCGGTATTTGGCAGCAAATTGACGATAAAACGGGATCACCTAAAGCACTGATTGAAATTCGCCAGGAACACAACGGCACATATACGGGGAAAATCACAAAAATTACCCCGCGTCCAGGCTATACACCCCGGGAAAAATGCGTAGACTGCCCTGCGCCTTATACCAATCAGCCTATTCTCGGTTTAGATATCTTTCAGAACTTAAAAGCTGATGGTCAAAACATGTACTCCTCAGGTAAAATCCTTGATCCGCTTTCAGGCAAAGTCTATAACCTGAAAGTGAAGCAGTCTGCCAATGGCAAACGTCTGCTTTTACGAGGATATATCGGCATCTCAGCGATTGGTCGTACACAAACCTGGATACGTCTGGAATAAAACACCTATATCAATACATGCGTTTAGCGCAATTCATTTAAAGATGTTAATGAACTAAAACTTAAAATCGGGGGAGAGCTCGTATTGTATGCAGAGCTTTTATAGGGGTATAGGATATAACAGCGGCTGGGCAATCCACCTTGACCAGATCTGACTTCGTTACCCACTCAAGCTATAAATGATAAAAAAGCCACGTTTAAGTGGCTTTTTTATGTGGGGCGTCATGCGACCGGATTATCAATGGCAAACATCTGCTGATCTTCAAGACGAAAAGCCATTAACTGATGGCCCCAGACACAACCACCATCTACGTTTTGAATTTTTTCAGTAATTGTTTGGCCTTGCAGGGCAGCCCAATGACCAAAAAGAATCTGATGGGTCTGTGCCGCAGGCGACTCAAACTCGAACCAGGGTTTAAAGCCTTCCGGCATCGGATCATCCAACGCGTCTTTAAAACTATAATCCAGACGTCCTGCTGCATCGGTTAAACGCATACGGGTCAAATAGTTAACGATACAGCGGATCCGTTCATGCCCTTCAAGCTGATCCGACCATAAAGATGGCTCTTTACCAAACATCTCATTCAGGAAAGCATCCACAATTTCAAAGTCATCATCAGCAATGACTGTTCCGACTTCCTGGGCCAGCTCAGCCGTTTTAGCCGCATCCCATAGTTTTGGAATACCGGCATGAGTCAGAATGGTCTGTGGATTTGGAAACAGGCAGAGTGGCTGTTTGCGCAACCAGTCAATCAGATCATCACTGTCGATGGCATCAATCACATCACGGACATTGTCCTGATCTTTAATCGGTTTAATCCCACGTGCATAAGCCAGTAAGGTCAGATCATGATTGCCCAACACCGTTGCAGCAGCCTCATAATCAGCCAGCTTTTTAACAAAACGCAGTGTTCCCAGCGAATCTTCTCCGCGCGCCACCAAGTCGCCAGCAAACCAGATAAAGTCCTGATCAGGATCAAACCGAATTTCTTTCAGTAAGGCTTTCAAGGCTGCAAAACAGCCCTGCACATCACCAATCACGTAATTGTATCGAACCATGCGTGCCATAAGATTAATTTACCATTTGATCTGATAATGCAACAAATTGAGCCAGTGTCAGGGTTTCTGGCCGCGCCATCGGATCGACCCCCGCCTTTTCAAAGCCTTCTTCTGCCAGCATTCCTTTCAAGCTGTTACGTAAGGTTTTACGACGCTGGGTAAATACATGCGCGACCAGACGTGCCAAGGCTTTTTCATTTTTCGCCACAATCGGTTTAGTTACATAAGGTTCTAAACGGAATACTGCAGAAGTGACTTTTGGCGGGGGATTGAAGGAGCCTGGTGGGACTTCAAACAGGAAAGTCGGCTTGCAGTAATATTGAATCATCACCGACAAACGGCCATATTCTTTGCTATTCGGCACGGCCGTAATACGATCTACCACTTCCTTTTGCAGCATAAAATGCATGTCTTTGACTTTTTCACCAAATTCCAAGAGATGAAACAGTAGAGGTGTTGAAATATTATAAGGTAAATTACCCACGACACGTAACGGGCGACCTTCCTGAAAAAGTTCAGTAAAGTCATATTTCAACGCATCGGTTTCTACAATGGTTAAGCGTTCAGGATAAGGCACACGACCCGGTAAGCCTGCTGCCAGGTCACGATCCAGTTCCACCACCGTCAAGGCATCACATTCACCAATTAACGGAGAGGTTAAAGCAGCCAGACCTGGTCCAATTTCCACAATATTGTCACCAGGACGCGGGTTCACAGAACGGACAATTTTAGCAATGACACGTTGGTCATGTAAGAAGTTTTGACCAAAACGCTTGCGCGTATGATGCCCTTCATCTTTCGGGTTTAAGGCATTAATTTGATACATAGACATTTCCAACGTGTAAAAAAGACAAGATCACTGACGCGCCAGATCCAGCGCTAAATCCACAGCTACATGCAAGCTTGAGCTTTTTGCAAGACCACTACCTGCGAGGGAGAGAGCTGTGCCATGATCGACCGAAGTACGGATGAACGGTAAGCCCAAAGTAATATTGATGGCTTCACCAAAGCCCTGAGATTTTAACACAGGTAAGCCCTGATCGTGATACATCGCCAGAACTGCATGGGCATCTTTTAAATTTTCCGGCGTAAATAAAGTATCGGCAGGCAGGCTCAGACTGAGGTTAATACCCTGAGCACGATAACTTTCCAGCACCGGATTAATCACTTCGATTTCTTCCATACCCAAATAACCACCCTCACCTGCATGCGGATTCAGGCCACACACTAAAATATGCGGATGCTGGATTTTAAATTTGGATTTCAAGTCATGAATCAGAATATCAATTACCTGATGCAAGCGCTCAGGTGTAATAGCCTCTGCCACTGCACGTAAAGGTAAATGTGTGGTGGCTAAAGCAACACGCAAGGTTTTGGTGGCCAGCATCATTACCACGCGCGGCACGCCCGCAAATTCCTGGTAATATTCGGTATGTCCACTAAAATGAATCCCGGCTTCATTCATCACGGACTTCTGTACGGGAGCCGTTGCCACGCCCACACTTTTGCCCGTCATGGCATAATCAGCCGAGCGACGTAATTGCTCCAGCACATAGGCGGAGTTATACGGATTCAGCTCTCCTAAAATAACCTCCTGTTCTAAAGCTACATGCTCCACATAAAGCTGGCCTTTTTCTGACGAACAGCTTTGTCCTGTATATTCAACCAGCTTCACCTGCTGGTTCAAACAGTGTGCCCGGGCTTCTAACAGGTTCATATCTGCCAGCACCACCACCGGCCGTTCATCCACACGTTCTGCAAGGCTTAAACAGATATCCGGACCTATACCCGCAGGTTCACCACTTGTCACATATAAAGGCAGCATGATTGACTCAAATTAAAGCATATGCCTCAAGTATACCGCCTGCAGATTCCATATTCATGCCTATTAAAAAGCTATCTGATATCAATAAGAGCTGGAATATGTCCCAATTCAGACACAATGCTGACACAAAGTTGTAAGACAAAAAGAATCAGATAAATGAATCATGACTAAGCAGATAGCAACATAACCCTGAGCATTCAGCAACAGCATACTGATACTGACTGCACTCTACATTAGCACCGGTAGCAGTGGTAAATATGAATTAAGATATATCCACAATCTTGGTAAATGCATCCATTCCAGAAGCAATGCCATAATCAATTCCAGTGCCTGCAGAGATAAAAAACGGAATACGCCGCCAAAGCTGAATTTTGCAAATTTAGAAATCGTAAAGTCGGCTGGCTAATCTATTTTAGCCACCTTCTCAGCCTTATTTTCGAGGGAAAGGTCCATTCTTTTTATCCTGATTGTTATTTTGATCGTGGTTGAAGGCTTAGAAAAGCGGAAGTTTCATTACTTCCTTTTCTTTATGCTCTACTATATAATGCAGCGCTTGGAATTCTTAATTTTCATTTGTGATTCTTCACGTATTCGTTTAGAATCTCGTCTCCTTTTTGTTTGGACAGCTTCCGTAGTCCAAACCAACTATAATAGGTAGTGGTTTAATGAAAACTCTCAGCGCTAAGCCAGCTGAAGTTCAACACGACTGGTACGTTGTTGATGCTTCTGGCAAAACTCTAGGTCGCCTTGCGACGGAAATCGCTCGTCGTTTACGCGGTAAGCACAAGACTTGTTATACTCCTCACGTTGACACTGGCGACTACATCGTTATTATCAATGCTGAGCAAGTTCAAGTGACTGGTAACAAGGCACTTGATAAGAAATACTATCGCCACACTGGTTTCCCTGGTGGTATCCGTGAAACTAATTTTGAAAAACTAGTTGCTCACAAACCAGAAGAAATCTTCCAACGCGCTGTAAAAGGCATGTTGCCAAAAGGTCCTCTTGGTTATGCAATGATCAAGAAAATGAAAGTGTACGCTGGTGCTGAGCATCCTCACACAGCTCAACAGCCACAAGTTTTGGACATCTAAGGGATACAGCACATGGCTACTAATTATGGTACAGGTCGCCGTAAGACCGCAACTGCACGTGTTTTCTTATCTGCTGGTACTGGTAAACTCGTAATCAACAACCGTTCACTTGAACAATACTTCGGCCGTGAAACAGCTCGTATGATCGTTCGTCAACCTCTAGAGCTTCTTGAAGCAACTGAGAAATACGACCTTTACATCACTGTTGCTGGTGGCGGTATTGGTGGTCAAGCAGGCGCTATCCGTCACGGTATTACTCGTGCCCTGATCGCTTCTGACGACACACTGAAGTCTGCTCTTCGTCAAGCTGGTTTCGTTACTCGTGATGCTCGTGAAGTTGAACGTAAGAAACTTGGTTTACGTAAAGCACGTAAACGTCCTCAATTCTCTAAACGTTAATTCGTTTACCGGATTGGACAAAAAGCCCTGGATTATCCAGGGTTTTTTTATGGCTTATTTATTTTCATCCAGTTTGATTTCTTAGTGCTTATTGCTCATGTATATCCCCTCCCCAAATCCCTTCATGACACCAAAAAGATTTACTGAAATAATAATGCGCTACACCAAGCAAAACAAACAGCGATACTACCCCCCTTTAATTTAAAGAAGCTGATTGAGCATTTTTTAGCATATTTTCCTTTAATTATTTTCTTATAATTTAAAGAGACAAATATCAATTCATCTTTGATGCTTGGTGCTTTTTGGGGCGAATTTTAGTATCCTAGTCCATCCATTAGAATTTGCTCAGGATTTATGACAGTCGAAAGTGCGCCTCTTCAAGGAATTACCTTATATAGTCATGCCGATGACTTTCGCTCCCATTGGATCCGCTACGTACTTGCCGAAAAACAAATAAAATACAACCTGATTTTAGTCGATCATGACGATGCAGATCTGGCCAGCCTAAATCCGTATAACCAGCTTCCCATGCTGATTGAAAATGAGCTCAAGCTGTTTAATAGCAATATTATTTCTGAATATCTGGATGACCGTTATCGCCAGAACAAGCTCTATGCCGATGCACCCATGCCGCGTGCAGAACAGAGACAGTATCTGTGGCGTTTTGAGCATGACTGGCTAAAACTGGCAGATATTATGTTGTGTCATCCTGATACGTTGGACCTGCAAGCACGCCAGCAGGCACAGCACCAGCTACGCGATATCCTGATTTCCCTGACACCGCTGTTCCAACATTTTCCTTATTTTATGTCAGAGCACTTTAGTATCCTGGACTGCATGCTGTCACCCGTTTTTGTGCGTTTGCCAAGTATGGGGGTAGAATTACCCAAACAGCAATGCCGACCATTTTACTTATATTGTCAACGTATTTTTAGTCGCCCTGCATTTGTCAAATCCATGACCTTGCAGGAAAAAAACCGTTATCAAAAGCAATTGTCGAACCTATAGAGAACTCCCATGTCTGAACCAGAATTCAACTTAAGTCCTACCCGTCCTTATATGGCGCGTGCAATCTATGAGTGGATTTGTGATAACAATATGACACCTTATCTACTTGTCGATGCAACCCAGCCTCATACCATGGTACCAGAGCAGTTTGTTAAAGATGGGCAGATTGTTCTGAATATTGTGCCTCATGCGGTTCATGCCCTAAACATCAGCAATGACAACATCAGCTTTTCTGCACGTTTTGGCGGTGTCTCGCGTGATATTTACGTACCAATGGCAGCAGTAGTAGGGATTTATGCCCAAGAAAACGGTCAAGGCCTGTTCTTCGACCCAAGTGAATATGAGCATATCCAAAATGAAGAAGATGCTTTAAAATCAAGCACTGAAAAGCAACCTGAACCAACCAAGAAAAAACCAACGTTAAGGTTATTAGATTAAATAAAAATGGAGCAAGTGCATGGCTTTTGATTTGGTACAATATTTTGTTGAACAGATAGAAACTCAAAAGCCTGAGCTTCTACAAAACCATACAAAAGAACAAAGACGAGAATATATTTCTGAAATTAATGCGCTGACTTTAGGTAAATTAATTACACAGTGGCGCGATAATCCACAGAAAATTTATAACGAAATCACGCATCCTGATGAACTTTATATTCTGGAGATTTCCCGTCATCTCACCACACGTCCGGAAAATAAATCAGATCTGCCACGCAGCGAGCTTGAGCATCTCAGCGCTGAAATTTTTCATTTGCAATTGTCTGAATTAAAACAATTGCATGACACCGCCAATCATAACCTGAATAGCATTCAGGAATTGCTGCTGGGTCAGATTGAGCATTTGTCAGGTCAGGCAGATGATTGGGTTTGGGCAACAAATAATCTAACGGAGCTTAAAGGCTCTAAACCCATTCCTCAAGAAGAGCTATCATTAGAGATATCAATGAAGGAGTTTAATCACATGGTTAACCAAAATACTCAGCATGTTGCAGTTGAAGCAGAAGAAGTTGTCCTCATCAATGTGCCTGGCTGGGCAAAAGTTTTAGAGCCTGTTGTTGCAATTGTGATTTTATGGATCTTAGCAAGTGCTTTAATGCAATTATTTGCATAAGCAGCTCCTCAACTTTTGTAATACCCGGCTAAACCTCTAATACTTTAGAGTATTAGGGGTTTTATATTTAGAGTGCTATACCACGTCCGAATTAAACATAAATAGGCTAATACAGCTAACCGTCGACCTCCAAAATACTTCCCTAACTAAAATCATCTTCTCTAGCTCAAGTGCCAATAGCCATTATTTAAATGTCATTCAGATAAATAGCTGTAAATCAGCACCCTAATAGATGAAATACTGTAGACAAGCGATGATTTGAACCTAGGCTTCTGTTTGTGCGCCATCCTGCATCATAATTGATGTTTTTATAACATCGCTCCTAAAAACTATGAACCTAAATATTTGGAGGTGAATGCTGCGGATGATTCATAGAAATAGATAACCATCTATTTCTTTTCTTTTTATAAAAAAGAAATCCCCCTGCTGATTAGCAGGGGGATTTTGAATAATGAGCTGGCGATGACTTACTCTCACATGGGTAACC
>NZ_JAMXYB010000017.1:0-54973 GCF_024129495.1 Acinetobacter sp. S4400-12
GGATGCATATATTGCAGAAATTACTCAACGCTTGAATCATCGTCCAAGAAAAAGACTCGGCTTTAAAAGTCCGAGTCAGGTATTATGGCAACAACATGGTGTTGCACTTCAAATGCTAATCTAAGAAATCCAAACAATTAAAAAACCAGCAATTGCTGGTTTTTTTATCTTTTATTTTAAACACAGCCGGTGCATTTGCTTGCTAAAAATCCACGCACTCTACAAGATTTCTTAAAATTTTCTGCTAAGATGGAATGAACTTCAATGATAACATTAGATTGGAATAATACATGAGTAAGGCCTTACCGATTGCTGTCGCTGTTCTTCTGGGCGGTGCCGCGCTAGTACCTGTTTACTATGCATCTCAACACCCTGCGACCCAAACTACAAAAGCATCTAAAGATGCCTCTGCGGTTGCCAAAATCAGCTATGCACTCGGTTATGAAGTGGCCCATCAAACGCCACCTGAACTTGATATTAATAGCTTTGTGACCGGCGTACGTGAAGGACATGCCCGTACTGCGCCGGCTTATACAGAAGAAGAATTACAAGCGGCTTATGAGCAGTTCCAGAAAGAAATGCAGGAAAAACAGCTGAACAGTGCCAAAGAAGCCCAAGCTTCTAGCGATACTTTCCTGACTGAAAATGCAAAAAAACCAGGAGTCAAAACCACTGCTTCTGGCCTGCAATATCTGGTTACTCAGGAAGGTAACGGTAAATCTCCGGCAGCCAGCTCGGTGGTTAAAGTTCACTATAGCGGCAAACTGGTCGATGGTACGGTATTTGACAGCTCAGTTGAACGTGGTGAACCTATTGAGTTCCCTTTAAATCAGGTGATTCCAGGCTGGACCGAAGGCCTGCAACTGATGAAAGAAGGCGGGAAAGCGACCCTGTATATCCCTTCACAACTGGGCTATGGTGAACAAGGTGTTCCGGGCACCATTCCACCGAATAGCACCCTGATTTTTGATGTTGAACTGATCGAAGTAAAATAATACGGTTCAGGGAGGGCATTGGCTCTCCCTTATTTTTGAGATACTAGAATGAAAATACAATTTAGCCTTGCTGCCCTGCTGTTATGCTCGGGTAGCCTGTATGCCAAAGAAATTACAACAAAAAGTACCCAAGCCGAACAGGTCGGCTATAGCTTTGGCTATCTGATTGGACGTAGCAATATTGACGCCTTGCAAGGGATTGATCTAGATGCGTTTAGCCAGGGATTAAAAGCGGCGGCGGCTGGCCAGAATGCCAGTATCAGCGATGAAGAGATGGCACGAGTACTCAGCCAGTTCAAACGCCAGAGCGAGGCCAAAGAGCTGATTCAGCTAAAACAGCAGGCAGATGAAAATGCCAAGATAGGTCAGGCTTTTTTAAAAGAAAATGCGAAAAAACCCGGAGTGAAAACCACCAAATCCGGGCTGCAATATGTAGTGCTACAGGAAGGCAAAGGCAAGTCACCGACTGCCAACAGCAATGTCCGGGTGCATTATGAAGGCCGTTTACTGAATGGTACGGTGTTTGACAGCTCGATTGCCCGCACCCAGCCTGTGGTATTTCGAACGACACAAGTTATTACCGGCTGGACTGAAGGGCTACAGCTCATGAAAGAAGGTGCCAAATACCGCTTCTTTATTCCTGCGGAACTGGCCTATGGACAAGTAGGTTCAGGAGATGTTATCGAACCAAATAGCACCCTGATTTTTGATATTGAACTGATTGAAGTCATTAAATAAAAACGTCTGTACTTAAAAAATGAAAAGGCCGAGTTTGCATGATTGGGCCTTTCCCTTTGTTAAGCGTAGCCATGAATTAATCTGCTGTTTTCATGTCATCTTCACATTAGTTTTGCTATTTTTATGCTTTAATCAATGTACTTCACAAGAATAAAGGAGCTGAGTATGGCCACCATCAAGACTCGCGAAATTCACTATACTGCTCAGGATGGGCAGTCACTTATTGGTTATTTTGCTGCACCTGAGTCCGATATTCCTGTCGCTGGCGTTATTGTGGCACCCGAGTGGTGGGGACGGAATGCATATACCGAACAGCGTGCCCGCGAACTTGCAGAACATGGCTATGCGGCCTTGGCCCTTGATATGTACGGCGAGAAAAAAGTGACCACCCAGTCTGATCAGGCCTATGAATGGATGATGCAGACCTTTGAAGATCCAGATACCATTGTTAACCGTGCTGCGGCTGGCTTACAAGTACTGGCTGAACAGGCTGAAGTCAATCCAGAAAAACTTGCTGCGATAGGCTTCTGCTATGGGGGTAAAGTGGTGCTGGATCTGGCACGCTCGAATGCACCGCTCCAAGCAATTGCGACTTTCCATGCCAACCTTTCACCTAAGGCACCGGCGCAGCAAGGCCAGGTTCAGGCCGAAATTTTAGTCATGCATGGTGAGCTGGACAGCATGGTCACGCTGGATGATGTGGCAAGCTTTAAACATGAAATGCAGCAAGCCAAAGTAGTGCATGAAGTGATCGTGTTTGAAAATGCCAAACATGGCTTTAGCAATCCATTGGCTGATGAGCGTGCCAAAGCCAATGCTGTCGATCTGGGCTATAACGCAGAAGCAGAAAAGCAAAGCCTGGCTGCCATGTATGAGCTACTTGCGCGTCGTCTAGGCTAATACCTATTTTGCTAACGCTGTCCCTACCCGGCTTAAAACAGGATTAGGGAACCGGTCTTATGCTTGAAGAATATAAAATAAATCCGACCAGAGGAGATACTCATCATGACTGAAGTCCATTGCCCTTATTGTAATTATGATGAATATGATGTCATTGCCCAAAATGAATATAGTGTGGTCATTCCGGAGCCGCATTCATTGTCTAAAGGCCATTGTGTGATTATTCCACTGCGTCATGTCTCTTCATTTTTTGAAGTCACCGATAAAGAACGAAAAGCCATGATGTCTTTACTGGAACAGGCACGGAATGAGCTGAGAATTCGCTACCAGCCTACTGGTTTTCATATTGGCTTTAATGATGGTGAAGTCTTTCACGAAAAGGTGGATCATCTGCATATTCATATTATTCCACGTTATGAAGATAAGGCCTTAAAGCTGGATGAACGCTGGGGTATTGAAAAATAAAGCCCTAATCTCTGCTAAGTGAACGCTTCGCGAAGTGTTCACTTTGATTCTGCCTTTCATTGCTTTGCTTTGCTTCAAGCAGCACAGTTTCGCTGACTTTTCAATTTTTAGCTCCCGCTCTTCAGTTATACTAGGCACCATTTCCTTTCCCCTGTTTGTTTGCTTTCATGTTTGTATTTTCAAATGCCCTGTTAGAATGGTTTGATGTGCATGGCCGTCATGACTTGCCTTGGCAGACCGCAGATGATCCTTATAAGGTCTGGGTCTCTGAAATTATGCTTCAGCAGACTCAGGTGAAAACCGTACTGCAATATTTTGAGCGTTTTATTCAGCGCTTCCCGACTGTGCAGGACTTGGGTACAGCGTCTTGGGATGAAGTCGCGCCTTACTGGGCCGGGTTAGGCTATTATGCCCGCGCCCGTAATTTACATAAGGCAGCCGGCATGGTCACGGTACAGGGACATTTCCCCGCTACACTCGAAGAATGGATGGCATTGCCCGGAATCGGCCGCTCAACCGCCGGTGCCCTGATGTCTTTGGGCTTACGCCAATACGGCGTAATTATGGATGGCAATGTCAAACGGGTGCTGGCACGTTTTTTTGCTATTGAAGATGATCTGTCCAAACCCGTTCATGAACGTGCCCTTTGGCAACTGGCAGAACAGCTCTGTCCTGTCGAGCGGAATCATGACTATACTCAGGCCATTATGGATCTCGGTGCAACCATCTGTACCCCTAAAAAGCCTTTGTGTCTGTATTGCCCGATGCAGCAGCATTGCAAGGCGCATCAGCAGGGCCTGGAAAATGAATTACCCTTTAAAAAAGCCAAGAAACCCGTTCCTGTCAGATCGGCTCAGGTCCTGTTGATTCAGGCAGATGCAGAATGGCTCTGGCAACAGCGTCCTCATAGTGGGCTGTGGGGTGGACTCTGGTGTCTGCCAATTATTGAAACTGAACATGAACTTGAGCAGCGCTGCCAACAGCTTGGCTTAAAAAGTGTCATTCAAAAAGTCCGGATCAGTCATAGTTTTACCCATTTCACCTGGCAGCTTGAAGCAGTCATCTTTATGGTCGAAGCAGACCAGCAGGAACATCTGTCGCTTGAGCTGCAAGGTAGCTGGATGAGCCCCGAAGCGGCCATCAATGCGGGTATTCCGACCGCCATGAAAAAATTGATTTCTACCGTAAATCTATGACATAGTCTAAAGCAGGAAAAAACCATACTGGCCTTATTTAAGGATGAAGATCTTGCGCCACTCCCTTGCCTTCTGCTGGCTATTGCTGAGCATGTTATTTCTGGCGGCCTGTAGCAGTGCCCCGAAACACCCTTCTGCTGCACAGCTAAATCCTGCGCTGGTACAAAAGCTGAACGGTATGCCGCTGCCCGCCTCCTTGCCAATTCCGGTGGATCGAATCCGGGCATCTGAACTCCAAGATACTTGGGGGGCTTCTCGTAGTCGGGGTCGTCTGCATGAAGGGATTGATATTTTGGCTCCACGTGGAACCAAAATTCGCAGCACGACACCGGGGTTGATTGCAGATTTACGAAATAACAATTTGGGTGGTAAAGTAGTCTGGATTTTGGGTCCCAGCGGGACCTGGCATTATTATGCACATCTTGATGGTCATAAACGTGGCTTGAAAGTCGGTGATTATGTCAAAAAAGGCGATGTTATCGGTTATGTCGGTAATAGTGGCAATGCTCGCCATACCGCACCGCATCTGCACTATGGCCTTTATCTGAATGGCAAAGGGCGTGGTGTGGTTAATCCCTACCCCTATTTACGTTAATTTTAGGAAATTTACATGTCAGAAGCGTTGATCAACCGTCTGGTCGAATTTGCTGAGTCAGGCAATCAACAAAAAATTGTATTGAATGGTCAAAGCTATCAGGGCTGGGTCATGGAAATTACTGAAGAAGCGCTTCTGATCACTACCGGCTATGCAGACAAAGCCGGCAAAGACATGTGGATTCCGTTTGCTGATCTGGCACAGGCAGAACTGTCCTACTGGGATAATCAGCAAGATCAGTGGACTGCCTTTAAACTGTAACAATCCCTCAAATCACGGATAGGACCCGAATTTAACAATCCCAAGGACTAGAGCGCGCTGAAAGTGAGTATATTCAACCCGGAACTCTAGTTCTTATGTCTGATCAAACTCCCATATTCTGCTTCATCGCCGTTCAAGGATCTTCTTTAATACCAGAGCATGATTTTTCTCTTTATCTTGGGCAGCAGTAATTAAAGTGATATCTTTTTCTTGAGCTAGACTTCTAATTTTATCCAGCTGCGCAGTTTGATTTTCTAGTTCTTGCTGATACTTCTGTTGAAACTCATCCCAATGCTGCTCCATATCTTCATGAAACCATGTTCTCAAAGCATTCGATGGGGTGAGGTCTTTGGCCCAGATATCAATTTTAGCCTCTTCCTTTTTTACTCCTCGTGGCCACAATCGGTCAATCAAGACTCTTAAACCATCCTGAGCGGAAGCTTCGCTATAAATTCTTTTTATAAAAATTGCCATTTTATTATTCTCCCGAGGTTGTGCAGCGATTTATCAAAAAATGGAGGCTTCTATCGATAGCGTGCTTCAGCCAAGCAAACAGCATCGTTAAGGCGCTGTTCAAGTACAATGGGCTATCAATAAAAACGCTTATAATTGAAGCAATATCCCATTTCCTTAAGATGGGGATAAAAGAATTTTTTGTCAATTTCATTCAGGATACTGAAATAAAGTGCAGCAGACAGGAATGAAAGCAATAAAAAGTCGTATTTTATTGCTTAAGTTCTCAAAATGATTTAATCCTGAAAAGAAGTTTTACGCAGTTTAGTTAAAGTGTAGCCTATTGAATCATGGCCAAAGCAAGCCGGATTAAAGGCAATTTGGCAGGTATTTGGCAACGTTATTATAAAAATCAGGAGCGTCGCATGACCCTTCAACGCTGTAGCTGGTGTTCCAATGATCCGCTTTACATGGCCTACCATGATCAGGAATGGGGACAAGCGCTGTATGATGAAAAGCGTCTGTTTGAGATGTTGTGCCTGGAAGGCCAGCAGGCCGGTTTGGCCTGGATCACGGTGCTCAAAAAACGTGAAGCTTATCGTCAACATTTCTTTCAACATTCCATTCAGACTATCGCGTTGTTTACCGAGGAACAACTCCAGAGCAAACTTGCAGATGCGAGCTTGATACGGCATATCGGCAAGCTCACCGCGATTCGTGATAATGCCCGCGCCTGGCAACGCCTCTGCCAACAGGGCATCCATATGGTGGACTGGCTCTGGTCTTTTGCCGAGCCAGCGCAAATCAACCATGATGTTCCAGATTATCGACAAGCACCCGCACAGACCAGCCAAAGCCGGCAGATGTCCAAGGCCTTAAAACAGGCAGGTTTTAAATTTGTCGGCCCGACCACTTGTTATGCCTTTATGCAGGCTGTCGGCATGGTCAATGATCATGAAAATCACTGTGACTTTAAAATCCTATCTTCCCCTTCCAATAAGAGCTAAAAAATATGTCGAATACCATTCAAGCCTATGCTGCCATGTCTGCAGGTGCCGCACTGGAACCTTATCAGTTTGATGCCGGTGAACTGCAACCCCATCAGGTCGAAGTCCAGGTAGAATATTGTGGTCTCTGCCACTCTGATATTTCAGTGATCAATAATGACTGGGGTTCTTCCGTCTATCCGGTGGTGGCCGGACATGAAATCATCGGCACCATTCGTCAGCTGGGTGCTGAAGCCAAAGGATTAAAAATAGGCCAGCGCGTTGGCATTGGCTGGACCTCAGAAAGCTGCCAGTATTGTGATCCGTGTCTTTCAGGCCAGCAGGTCTTGTGTACGGGTGGACAGGTGGCGACCATCGTCGGTCATGCCGGAGGTTTTGCCGATAAAGTACGTGCCGGCTGGCAATGGGTGATTCCGCTTCCGCAGGATCTGGACCCGGAAAGTGCCGGCCCGCTGCTCTGCGGCGGTATTACGGTCTTTGACCCGATGCTCAAGCATCAGATTCAGGCCCTTCATCATGTGGGGGTGATTGGTATCGGCGGTTTGGGGCATATGGCAATCAAGCTGCTCAAAGCCTGGGGCTGTGAGATTACGGCCTTTACTTCCAGCCTGGATAAAATAGAAGAGCTGCATGCCATGGGCGCCGATCATGTAGTCAATAACCGTGATCCTGCCGCCATTAAAGCGCTGCGAGGTAAATTCGATTTGCTGCTCAGTACGGTCAATGTGCCCTTAGACTGGAAGGCTTACTTGGCGACACTGGCACCTAATGGCACTCTGCATATGCTGGGTCTGCCTTTGGAGCCGATGCAGATTTCTGCCAGTTCCCTGATTGGGGGGGCTAAATCCGTTACCGGTTCACCAACAGGCTCTCCGGCGGCCTTGCGTCAGTTGCTCCAGTTCGCTGCACGTAAAAATATTGCCCCCCAGATTGAACTTTTCCCGATGTCAGAAATTAATGCTGCAATCGAACGCCTGCATTCTGGTCAGGCACGTTACCGGATTGTAATCAAGGCCGATTTCTAATTATTTAGCGCAATAGGCCACGACAGAGTCATCTGACATACAGACTGGAATCATATCACTCGCCAAAGCGGATTGTGACAGCAGTGGTATATTCCAGCAGGCCTCGCACTTGAGTGGAGAGCAATTTAGTTCAATTTCACTCTTCGGCGAAAATGATCCATCACCTCTTCATTACATAAGGATCATCATATTCAAGGGCAATACAACATCCCCGTTGGATATGCTCACTCTGGGGCTGGCTGGGTGTTCCATATACCAGTTCTCTAAGCTATCAATTTATTTCAGAATGAGATTCAACTCTTCTATCTAAAGCCTGCTTCAAGCAGACTTTTTTATGGCCTGTTTAACGCAAAGCTTCGGGTAAAACAGAGCTGGATACAGGTTTGGCAAGCTCGGTTTTCATCTTGTGTAGCATCTGATAAGGCTGCTGCTGGACAAACATATTCACGAAAGTCAGAGGAATGGAACCTTCCGGATTGGCATAGCCATAAGTTGAAACCTTGACTTTATGATTGTCTAGCTTCTGGAAAGTCCAGTCGCCCTGATAATCAGTTAAACGAACATAGTTTGGATTTAGGGCATAGCCTGTTGAAATCGCCTTATTCCTGATGGTGATCTGACCATTGGCATTCTTGATCATTTTGCCCTGTACCACCAGGTCGCGGTCTTTGAGAGGAAAGGGAAAATCCAGCACCATATACAAGGTAAAATCACCTTTGATGTTGTCGCGTGACAAGAGCTTGATACTGCCCATATAGGGAACCCATTTTACTGCCTGCTCGACATCCAGAATCAGGGAAACTGCTTTCTCAATCGGTACATCATAGGAGGTTTCAGCTTTATACAAAAAGACCGGGTGACGTTCATCTTGATAAGTCCAGACCTTGATATTGTTTTTATGAATGGAGAGTTTGGCATTGTCTATAGATTTTGCCTGTGCCATGGCAATGAATGCCATAGCACAGCACATCAATATCATTTTTTGCATTGTAGGATTCATCTTATTTTAGTTTTAATCTTTTTATAAATGATTTTGACGGATTTTTAAACCTTTATATCGTTAAAACCCAGCACATCTTTCATATCATATTTGCGTGCTTCACGACCCACGACCCATGCTGCTGCACGTACCGCCCCTGAAGCAAAGTTCATACGGTTGGTGGCTTTGTGGGTAATTTCTACACGTTCCCCTTCGCCAATAAACATGGCGGTATGTTCACCAACAATATCACCGCCACGAATAGTCTGGAAACCAATACTTTGACGTTCACGCGGACCCGTATGTCCTTCACGATGATAAACCGCATCTTTTTTCAGATCGCGGCCTAAAGCATCTGCAATCGCTTCACCCATCATCAAGGCCGTACCTGACGGTGCATCGACTTTATGACGATGATGCGCTTCAATAACTTCGATATCTACGCTATCCCCAAAAACCTTGGACGCCAGCTCAAGGAGTTTAATAGAAACGTTTACACCGACTGAATAGTTGGCTGCATATACCACCGGTGTCTCTTGTGCCGATGCATCTAAGTAGGCTTTTTGCTCGTCATTCATCCCGGTCGTGCCAATCACGATGGCTACACCATGTTCACGGCAAATTTTTAAATGCTGGACTGTGGCCGCAGGCGCAGTAAAGTCAATCACGACGTCACAGTTCTGGACGACCTCTTCAAGATTGCCTACGACTTTGATGCCCAGGCGGCCCACACCCGCCAGTTCACCGGCATCCGCACCGATCAGCGAGCTTTCAGGGCGTTCTACGGCAGCGGCCAGTTGATAGCCGGCTTCATTAACCGCCTGAATAAGAATGCGTCCCATACGGCCGCCTGCACCTAAAATCCCAATGCGTGGTGTCGCTGACATAACCTAGTCCTGATGTTAAATTTAAAATTATTCTTACTATAGCAAAACTCGTCCCTAACACTAAGATTGATCGTATAAAAATCAATGAAAAGAATGCAAGAGACTTATAAGAGAGGGTAAGAGGTGGCAAATATAAAAATAGTTTAGGGAGCAGGGTAAAGAAAAACTGCATAAACCTGTCGAACAATGAGCAAAGAGTCAGTATGCAAGCTGATAAATCTATCAAAACACCCAGTCGGTCGTGACTGGGATTTTTTATTCACCTTAAGACTATGAGGTATATCTTAGCTCGGCATTTGCAGTGAAATACCCCGTGGTCGCCCTAATACCTGACCCGAACTTTTCAAGCTAAGTCTTTTTATTCGCCCATGATTGTTCTATTCTGAAACGCCACTTTTCTCAAACTGTTAAGCTCTCCCCCGTTATCAAAATCATGCCACACTACTTATGAGATTTGAGTTATTTTTTCCATCCAGTCAAGGCAGATACAGGGATTCGTTTTATTAATTCCACCGAGCTGGTTATTTGCCCTTATTTTCAAATGAAAAGACATCGTGGATTGAAAAACTTAGCCAGTCGGGAGAAAAGTACTGAGGGTGGGTTATACTGACTTCAATTATATAAAAATCTATTTCGGCATTACATCAAAAAATGTTCATGGTGTTGCGGTACTTAAGTCTCTACCTCAAGATTCAAGCCAAGACAAATAAAATCAACTTCCCTCTAGCTGAACCCTCTAAACTTATAATTGATGCATTTCATAGCTGAATACATCTGTTTTTAATGAGGGTTCATTTTAGCCTTATGGGTTAAAAATTAAAGTAAATGGCCTAATTTTTCACCCATTTTCACCAATGAATTAGCTTTAAAGGCGGCATCCCACTGCATTTTGTTTTCTTCAAACAGGATAATCGCTGTTGAGCCAAGATAGAAACGTCCCAGTTCAGCGCCTTTTTCCAGAAACAGGTTATGCTGGTTCAGCTCAATGCGGCCGGAAGGTTTCACTTTACCGGTCGCCACCGTTTCAATACCCGCCACAATCATGGCACCAACAAGCACCACTGCCATCCGGCCCACTTCGGTATCGAACAGGCAAACCATGCGTTCATTACGGGCAAACAGTCCCGGAATATTTTCCGCAGTCACCTGATTGACTGAGAACAGCTCGCCGGGGACATATAAGGTTTCAGTTAGAGTTCCAGCAAATGGCATGTGCACACGGTGATAATCGCGCGGTGACAGATATACAGTAGCAAATTGACCATCCTTAAATGGTCCTGCCAGTTGCGGATCAGCGATCAGGGTTTCGACGGTATATTTCTGGCCTTTGGCCTGAAACACATCGCCATTTTCGATTTTGCCCAATTGGGAAATGGCCCCATCCGCAGGCGATACAATACTGCGAGTATCGGTATCTACGGCGCGAATACCTGCTTTTAGGCCACGGGTAAAAAATTCATTAAAAGATTTATATTTCAAGGCATTGGCTTGCTCTGCAATACTCATATCAATGCCATATTGTGCCTTGAACGCCGCAATCGCGGCATTTTTCACAATCGGGTTTTCACTGGCGGCAATTTTACCCACCACGCGAGACAGACGATGCTGCGGCACCAGACCTTGTGCCTTAATAAATAATTGTTGCTTTAAACGCGATGTGATGCTCAAGACAGCACCTCCCCTGTAGCGATTGGACTATCGAGGCGGTTGCCCCATTCACTCCACGCACCATCATAGACTTGGATTTTCCAGCCCAGTAAACGGCCCAGAATATACGCCAAACCTGAACGATGATGTGACTGACAATACACCACAACCGGCTGATCCAGATCAAAGCCGAGTTGTTCCAGACGCTGTCGGGTACGTGGTAAGGGATGTAATTTTAAATGATTTTCACGGTTAAGGGCAGTACTCCATTCAAAATGACGTGCTCCCGGAATGTGACCGCCGCGTCGTGCAGCCAGACGCAAGCCAGTATATTCATCTTCTGTACGGCAATCCCAGATCTGAATCTTTTTATTTTCAACCAGTTGTCTTAAATCTTGATAGCCAATCTGAAAATCAGGCTTATTTCCCAGCTGAACCGGAAGCAAATGCTCAACTGTGAGAAATTGTTCCTGCCTAGAAGAAGTCGGTAAGCCAGCCCCCAGCCAGGCATGAATTCCGCCATTGAGCAGACTGGTATTTTCAAAGCCCAGACAATGCAAATCCCACAGCAGACGACCTGCCCAAGCACCGCCTTCATCATCATAAGCCACCACATGATGCTCTGGAGAGATATTCAGATAACCGATCAATGCTTTCAAACCTTCCAGATCTGGCAACAAGCCCATCGCATTTTCTTCCTGGCGCAGCAGAAGTTTAGGCAGCAAGTGCAAAGCATGCGGAATATGTAATTGTTCATATACCGAAGCCCGGCTCAAATCGACAATACGAAGTTTTTCATTACCCAGATGTGGAACTAAATCTTCAGCCTCAATCAGCAGGCCAAAATTAAATGCGGAAGCTGTCATGGTTATCATCAATAGAATTGATCAAATCTCTGTGATCTTAACACAGCTCACTTTTTCACTAATGTGGTTTTTCTAAAGATCCTTAGCATCATTTTAAATAAGCTACAGTTCAGGCAAAGCACCCCAATAAAAAACCGTCTGGGTTCAAACGGTTGTAGAAAATCTTAAGCAGGTTCTGCAATATCAAAGACCTGGCGCAAATAAGCCAGAAAAGTATCGTTATCGGTCATGGTCTTGCCCGGACTGTCAGAAATTTTAGCCACAGACTGACGATTACACTCCACCAGCTTCAGCACAATATTCAAGGGTGTCTGCCCCATATCATTGGTCAAGTTCGTCCCGATTCCAAAACTGACCTGAAAACGGTTCTTAAAGTACTGGTGCAATTTCCAGGCTTTTTCCAGATTCAGACCATCACTAAAGGTCAGCATCTTGGTTTTACTGTCAATTTTAAGCTGCTTATAATGCGCATACGCTTTATCGCCCCATTCATAGGGATCGCCACTGTCATGACGCAGGCCATCAAATAATTTGGCAAAGTACAGATCAAAATCACGCAGGAACGCATCCATGCCGACCACATCGGTTAAAGCAATGCCCAGGTCACCACGATATTCCTGTACCCAGGTTTCAAGCGCCGCTTTCTGGAAGTCACGCAGACGTACGTCCAGCGCCTGAAAGGCTTGCAGGAATTCATGCGCCATGGTGCCAATCGGGGTAATGCCGAGTTCTTTGGCCAGCAGCACATTACTGGTGCCACGGAATACATGCGGCGCAGCCTTATTAAATTCTTCGACCACATGCTTTTGCCAGGCAAAACTATAACGACGACGCGTACCAAAATCCGAGACCAAAAATGGTGGATCATTTGGGTCCTGTGCAGCATCGCACTGTTTTAACAGTTCAATTTTGGCGGTTAAGCGACGTTCACCTTCGGCCAGCACCTCAGCGCTACGAATACGGCTGAAATACAGTTCGTTGACAATGGCCAGTACGAAGATTTCAAACATCATCGCCTGTACCATCGGACCTTCTACAATAATGTCCAGACGGCCCTGACTGTCAATGCTGGCCTGAATAAAACGGCGTTTCAGCTGGAACAGTTCCAGATAGTCAACAAAGTCACTTTTGATAAAACGCAGGCCACGGAGATATTGCAGCTCATCTTCTTTAAATTTAAGCTGACACAGCAAATCCAGTTGATGATTCAGATCATCCAGAATATCCGTCAGTGGATATACCGTCTCTTCCAGATTACGACAACGGAAATGATAGACACTATGAGTTTGGGGAAACTTGTGCAATACCACTTGTAGCATCGTGAATTTGTACAAGTCAGTATCTAACAAAGATTGGATGATTGGCGCCATAATGAAGAGAAATATCGCTGTGCTTTTCTGCATTAAAGCATAAATATTTAGGCAAGATTGCAGGATTTACGTACAGCTAGCTGAATTATCGACAAAAGTTTAACAAAATAAAATGGCTCGGCAGCAGTTATCCAGCGCCGTTCTGTACTGTCTCCTGTTGCTGAATGACGCTCTGCAACTGCTGTTGCTGACCAATTCCTTTGGCAGATTCAGCCGCAGCTTTTGCTCCCGGTTGTTCAGTTTGAGCATTATAGTCGACTTGACGCAGCTGCCTAACAATCGCAAATTCCATTTTAAACAAGGCTTCCAGACAACAAGGTAAAGTCAAAAGCGAGCATACAATTAAAGAGTTTAAAACTCAGAATGGAGATTTTCATAGAGGCCATTCTTGCTACAATCACCTCACTTCATATAGTTATCGGTTTATAGGTGAAATGCGCGCTTTATTGCAACGGGTTCTGGAAGCCAAAGTCGTGGTTGAGGGGAAAATCACAGGTGAAATTGAACAAGGTATTCTGGTTTTTCTGGGTATAGGTAAAAACGACAATCTGGAAAAAGGCAAAAAGCTGATTGATAAAATATTGAAATACCGTTTTTTTGATGATGAACAAGGCAAAATGGGCTGGAATATCAGTCAGGCCAAAGGTGGTTTACTTCTGGTATCTCAATTTACCTTGATGGCTCAAACCCAGAAAGGTTTGCGTCCGGATTTTGGTCCGGCCATGCCGCCGACTGAAGCAAAAGTTTTGTATGAGCAACTGGTAGAATATGCCCAAAGCCAGTTTGACAATGTACAAACCGGTATTTTTGCGGCAGACATGAAAGTGCATCTGGTCAATGACGGACCAGTGACCTTTAATTTAGAAGTTGAATAATGTGCAGCATAAAGAAAGAACTCGCAGTTACCCCGGCTATGGATAGATCATTATCAACTTGGTTATCCTGATCTATTGTTCTTAATGTTTTTCCTTGAGAAACTCTGTTTCAGGATCGCGCTTGATTACTTTGATCTCTTCCACACTAGGGGACGAAGCTTTGCTTCTCAGCAAAATTTCTTTTAATATCAGCAACCCATATATAGACCGTAGAACTATTTTTGCTTATTCGGTCTCAAATGGTTGCCAATAAACCTTAGCCATCTTCAATATTTTTCAACGCCATAAAAAATGCCAGCCATTTTTAAATCGGCCAGCATTTCCTGTTTTTTAGAAATTTTTAAATCTTATTTACCAGTTTTCTCTTTAATAAACTGACGTGCCATTTTCACTTTTTCTTTAACAGGCTTTGGCAGTTTTGGTGGAATCATTTTCGCAACCTGGTTAAACCAGACCAACAAACTAAAATCACCTTCCATCTTGATGGTACCGCTTTGCATGCCGGTCATAAAGGCAGTAGGATCACCTTTCATCAAGGTTTTAACCCCCTGCTCGCTGTCAGCAAATTGCAGAACAAAATCCGCCTTTTCTGCATCACCTGAAACTGTATCAATCTGACCATTATTCACAATGATCTGACGTGCAAACCCTTCATCTGTGCCAATCTGGATACGGAATTGACGCTCATGGACCAGTTCAATAAATTTCGGGCTGGTACGGGCCAACTGCTTCATACGTAGCGCAAGACCGGCAACCAGCAAATCCAGGGGATCTGTACTGAGATCGACCAGAGGAAATTTGAGCACAGGAATGGAGGACAGTTTCATGGAGTTATGCCTATTTTAATTGTATGAAAATTGAAAAATATCCTAGCATACATCGAAGCCAGGCTGAGGAATGACTTTGTATCATATTTCTAACTTGACATCCTCTCCGCCTTAAAAGAGGGAGATTCCTACAGCTAGACGCTTATGCCCAAGCGCAAGAATGTTCTTTGCAGCATTAATGTCCCGATCATTTAGACTGAGACATTTTTTATTACTGCATTGCCATTCTCTTATTCGCAAATCTATCCTACCTTTCGGACTACCTGCGGTGATCTCACCGCAACACGAACAAATTTGGGAGGTGAAACTTTCATTGACTTCCTCAAACAATACGCCTGCGTTCTCGCATTTATACTTGAGCATTGTTTTTAGTGCTGAAAATCCTGTGTCTAAAACAGATTTCGCCATTTTAGTTTTTATAAGTTTCTTAGCACTCAGACCGCCAATTACAATCAGCGCATTTTCTTTAACAAGCATGGTGCTTGCCTTGTGCAAATGGTCTTTACGACAATTTGCAATCTTTGCATGTAATGCACGTACACGCTTTTTATTCTTTGCTCGTTGAGCAATACCTAGTTTCTGCTCATATTTTCGATAAAATTTAGGGTTTGAAATCACTGTACCATCTGAACACGTAGCAATACCTTTTAAACCAAGATCAATGCCTATGGCTTTGCTGACTGTCGGTTTATTTTGCTTCAGTGAATCCACCACAAGGCACACATACCAACGCCCACGACTATCTTCAACAAATGAGCCTGTTCTAACGCTGTATTTGCTTAACTCATAGCTATCCCAAATTTTGAATTGATGTTTACCATATTGAACATATCCATCAGCGTATTTGATCGCTACTTTCTTAAACGGTATCCATCCAAGTGATCTTCTTGCAGATTTCTTGTTACTCACACGCCATTTAAGTTTTGCTTTCTTGAACTGCTTTCTTCGGGTGACTAATTCTTCGGTGACAGCCTGAATAGTTTGGCTGTGCAAACCGCACTCTTTAGATGCGCCTTTGGTGTATTGGGCAATATCAAATGCAGATAGAAATTCATCTGTTCTTTTTAGGTGCTTAAAACTTAAATCATTCACATAATTCCAAACAAAGTTCACCTCAGATGCTAATTGAATCAGCACCTTTGCGTGTTGGTCTTTAATGCGAAGTTTAAGTGTTTTCATGTGCTTATTTTAATCACAATATTTTAAGTAGAAAACAGTAGGGATATTTGATACGACATCCCATGTCGTATGGCTTAAGCCAGTCGCTTATATTCTCGTGCTGAACCACGAGGTTTTACGTTCCTAGTGATAAAAAAATGCACCCAGCGGTGCATTTTTCTGTGTCTTTCTGGCGACTTAACGACTGGATAACTGCTGCTGGTCATCTTCATACACCGGCGTATGTTCGATATAGCGGCGTTTAGCCAGCGCACGTTCTGCACGGCGGTCCTCCCGCAACAGCAAGAGGGTGACAATGGCCATGACAATCGTCAGTGCAGTCAGGTAGCTATAGGTCATCGGGAGTTCAAACAGGGCTTGTGTCCCGCTGCGAATCATTTCGATCAGACCCCAGGTCAGCATGCCCGCAGCCATAAAACTTAACCAGCGACGATAAGGCGAGAAGAACACAGCAAGCACAGCTGCAGCGACTAAACTCAAGCCTACAATCGTTGCCAGATTCGCTGTTACCATAAAAACCCCTCCATCCAACAAGATAATGTATACGTTGACCAGCTCACACTTCTAAGCATTGAATTCTGTTAAGTCCATCAAGTGGAATATATTGATTTGAATTTCTATGTCAGCATTATGATGAGTTTTTAGCATAAGAAAAGTCCCATTCTTCGACTTTACGACATACTTTGTCGCGATATTCTTTTGTCATTACATTTTTTATTTCCATCGTTTTTGTGGATCAATGACTGTGCCAATGTTGGCGTGTCATTACAAAATCATCGGGGCTGTGCTTGGCTTAAAAAATTATTTTTTCCGTTTCAGCGGATTGCTGTTTTTCTATGCGTCAGGTGCAAAAAGCGGAAAAAAAGCCCCCGCGCAGAAATGCAAAACGCGGCCCTAAGGCCGCGTTGCTTAATAAAATTATTTAAGCACGGTTCAGATCTTTATCGTGCATGCCGAGTAAATACAGCACACCGTCCAGACCGACACTAGAAATGGCCTGTGTCGCATTCTGGCGAACAAGGGGCTTAGCACGGAAAGCCACGCCAAGACCTGCAATCGACAACATTGGCAAGTCATTGGCCCCATCACCCACCGCAATGGTCTGCTCTAAAGAAATCCCCATTTCATCTGCAATCTGCTTTAATAGCAGTGCTTTACGGGCACCATCTACAATATGGCCTTTGACTTCACCGGTAACCTTGCCATCCCGAACATCCAGACAGTTGGCATGTACTTCATCAATCCCCAGCTTGGCTTGCAGATATTCTGCAAAATACTGAAAACCACCCGACAGAATAGCCGTGCGATAACCCAAAGCTTTCAAGGTTGAAATCAGGCGTACTGCGCCTTCCGTGACTGTCAGGCGTTCGGCAATTTTCGGCAATACTGCTGCATCCATGCCTTCTAGCAGGGCAACACGGGCGCGGAAACTTTGCTGGAAGTCCAGCTCGCCCTGCATGGCACGTTCGGTAATTTCTGCAACCTGGGTGCCAACACCGGCTTCAATCGCCAGTTCATCAATGACTTCCTGTTCAATCAGGGTCGAGTCCATATCAAAGCAGACCAGACGGCGGTTACGGCGATAAGCATTATCTTCCTGTACCGCAACATCCACATTCAGTTCATTCGACAGGCTCAGGCAGGCTGCACGCATGGCCGCAGCATCCAGCATCTGCCCACTTAAACCGAACTGGATACAGGCACGTTTTGGACCTTTACTGGAGCCATCCAGCGCGGGACGGCCGGAAAGACGTGTGACCGTTTCAATATTAAAGCCCTGACTGGATACAATATGGGTCACAGCCTGAAGATGAGAGGCATTTAATTCCGGAGCCAATGCCGTTACGATATAACGTGTGCGTCCACCTTCTTTCACCCATTGCCCATATTCAGCAGTAGAGATCGGTTTAAAGCGCACTGTTAACCCGATATCATGTGCTAGAATCAGGATTTCCTTCATGGCTAATGCTGTTGCAGTCTGGTCATTAGACGAGACCACAATTCCTAAGGTCAGTTGATTATGAATGACCGCTTGTCCTACATCTAAAATTTGTAAGGAATGGGCGGACAAAACCTGCATTAATCGTGTAAATTGATTAGGCTGGTCGGGTCCTAAAAATGATATAAGAATGATTTCTTGCATGAATTGACTCGGGTCTGATCTGAGCGACAACAATTGTTAGAATCATAATCGAAATTGAACAGAATTGCCTTGGAAGTTTAAGTTGAATGCGCCTAGACAAGGGCTATTTGCTAGCCTACTGATTGTAAGTTTTGCTTTACATACCTTTTTACTGGTATTGGCAACCACTCACCAACTGAATGACAACCGGGCCAGTCAAGGGCAGCTGATGACCAGTCAGCTGGTCACTGACAGCCTGGCAGAGCTTGAACCCGCCAACCGTGTTTCCTTGGCGCTTCTGGCCAATCGCTATGCCACCAACCCCAGTGTAACCTCTATCCGTATCCTAGATGCGAATGGTCAGGTTCTGGCCACTGGCGGACTGACTAAAACTCGTGAGGGTGAAGTTTTTGTTCGTGATGCCCTGCAAAACGAGAAAAAAGTAGGGGTCATTGAAATCACCCTGATTGAGCCAAGTATTGGGGAAATCCTCCGTACCCAATGGCTGGCGATCCTGTTCTCTTTTGTCATTCATGGCCTGCTCTGGGTAGCTTATCGTGCAGTAGCGCGTCCAAGCCGGACCGAATATCTGGCGCGCATCAACAATGAATCCCGCCTCAAGTTTGAAATCCAGAGCCTGACCCAGGCACTGGAGCAGGAAAAGCACAATGCCGCTTTGGCGATTGCCCAGGCTCAGCAGGCTCTTAAACACAAACCCAAAGAAAAAGAGCAACCGGCGGTGGTGCTGGATCATGACAGTCTGTCTTTGAACATCCAGTTCTATGATCCAAAACAGTTACTGGATAGCGTCAATAAAACTGTGTCTGTGCCTTATTTCAATCTGTGCCAGATTTTCCTGAACAAGGCCACTGAGCTCTGTGTACAACATTACAAGCTGAACAGTCAGGATATTTCTACCGTACAGAAATTTAATGAAAAAGGCGCAACCATCAGTATTGCAGCAGACAAACCGGATGCCTTGGGTTGCCTGACCATGATCAGTGCTGTATTTCAGCTGCTTTCGGAGGTCTTGTATAAACGTTACCGTGAAGAAAAGCGTTTTGTCCTGCAAACCCGTAGTGCCATTTCATCAACTGTGGAGGAAATGCAGTTGAATTCGGTACAGGCAGCAGAACGTCTGGTCCAGCAACTGATGGCCAAAGAAAGCGCCCTGCATGTTCCAAATAGCTTACTGAAAAATATCTCAGATCATTTTGAACTGGTCAGCATGCCTAATCCAACCAATGTACTGACCCGTCATGCTTTTGTAGTCAATGGCATGGATGCTGAAACAGCCGAGCTGGCCCAAACGTTCAGGACTGAAATTCTAAAATCCAAGCAGTCCAAAGCATCATAATAGCGACTGAAATACTTCCTAAGAAAAGCCGTATAGCGTTGTATATACGGCTTTTTTAATGGGAATAAATACTTATCAGAAACTCAGGCTTCTTGAAAGGATGACGTTCATCTAGTCCAGCTTATGGGGGGTTGTTTCAGCCTGTCTTGACGCCCAGTAAGTCGCCAGAGCCGGTCCAGAAATATTGTGCCATAAACTGAAAATAGCACTCGGTACAGCAGTGACCGGAGACGCTGCAAAATGAGTAGCAGCCAAAGCCACGCCCAGCCCGGAATTTTGCATACCCACTTCAACGGCAACGGCGCGACAGTCTATTTCTGCCAGCTTAAACAGGCGGCTGGCCCAATAACCCAGTAAATAGCCCAGTCCGTTATGTAAGGCCACAATTCCTAAAATCATCAAGCCGGATTCCAAAATCTGGGTTTTACTACCCGCAATAATTGCAGCCACAATCGCCACAATCGCCAGTACTGAAACCAGTGGCATAACCTGAATATAGGCTTCGACCCTGGTCTTTAACACTGCCCGAACCATCAAGCCCAAGAAAATTGGAAATAACACCACCTGCAAAATTGAGATCAGCATCGACCAGGCATTGATCTCAATCCATTGACTTGCCAGCAGATAAAACATGATCGGTGTCAGAATTGGTGCCAATAAGGTTGAAACTGAGGTACAAGCCACCGACAGGGCCGTGTTGCCTCGGGCCATATAGGTAATGACATTCGAGGCCGTTCCTCCCGGACAGCAGCCGACCAGAATCACACCGACTGCAATTTCAGCAGGAAGCCGGAACAACTGACAGAGCAAAAAAGCCAGCCCGGGCATTACCAGAAACTGGGCCACAACGCCAATCGCCACAGCCTTCGGACTCTGCAAGACGCTTTTAAAATCGCCCAAGGTCATGGTCATGCCCATACCAAACATGATCAGCCCCAACATCCACGGAATATAGGCACGTAACCAGACAAAGAGATCAGGCAGCATCAAGGCAATCGCTGAAAACAGGATGACCCACAAAGCAAAGGTTTTTTGGACAAACTGGCTAAATTGGAGCAGTGCTGACATGGGCTAATCCCATCAATAACAAAGAGAAAAGGTATCGCTTGATACCTCGACATTACAGGCAGTCTATACAGATTCCCAGGCTACTTCTATACAGCCAAAATCAGGCAGCATCCAGTATATCTTTTAGATAAATCCGTTTAACGCCCTGTGCCAGCATGTCCTGCCAGGCATGTTGCAAGGAACCGTTCAGATCAATACCCTTGGTTGCATCAGCAATCACATAGGCATTAAACCCCAGCTTGCGGGCATCCATCGCGGTCCAGGCCACACAAAAATCTGTCGCAATCCCGACGATAAAAACCGTATCAATATGACGTTCGCGCAAATAACCCGCCAGACCTGTAGTGGTTTTTTGATCCGCTTCTAAAAAGGCAGAATAGCTGTCGATCTGGGGATGAAATCCTTTGCGGATAATCAGTTGGGCTTGAGGCAGATGTAAATCTGGATGCAGCTCCGCATCTGGAGTACCCTGCACACAATGACTTGGCCAGAGTACCTGAGGACCATAGTCCAGCTGAATGGTCTGATAAACCGCTTTGCCAAAATGATTGCTCGCAAAAGAAACATGATCTGCCGGGTGCCAGTCTTGGGTCAGGACAATATTGTCAAAATACTGTCCCAATCGATTGATATTTGGAATAATCTGATCTGCATGTGCAACCGCCAGATTGCCTCCCGGTGTAAATCCTCGCTGTACATCCACCACGATCAAAGCTGCATTGTGCATTATTTTTATTCCTTAAAAACTGAATTTGCACCCAAGCATAGCCCAAAACGAAAGATTTTTTTTACTCTCTTTACTAAAATAAAATAACGGCCGATGCTGAAAAAACTGCTGCTGGCAATGATTTAAATATGTAATCAATCCCTTGGTTTTATCCAGTCAAAATGAGCATAAAAAAGCCTGCATGTGCAGGCTTTTCAATAGGGGGCTGATCAAACTTTAGTGCGGTTGACCAGAATCAGCATACATACCGCCGAGATCAGAATACATGGAATCGCTGCCGAGATAACCCCTGCGGCACCAAAACCTGCTACCAGAAGCTGACCTGCAATCGCAGGCCCAAGCATTGCGCCAACACGGCCTACAGCAGAAGCCACTCCTACCCCTGTACCACGTACTTCAGTTGGATACACAATACTCCCGAAAGCATACAGTACACCCTGACAACCAATAACGAAGGCACCGGCCAAGGCTGCTGCTATATACATCTGGTTCAGTGAGCTGGCACCATTCAATGCCAGCAAACCTGCCAAAATGCCACCATACATCAATACAATCACATAGGCTTTCTTCCAGCGATCCGTCAACATACCTAGAATGATGGTACCAATGGTCGCAGTTACCATGAAATAGAACTGGGCTGTTGAACCATTCTTACGAGTAAAGCCCAGTTCCATAAACAGTGATGGCAACCAGCTCAGCATGATATACACCACCATCAGGGTAAAGAAGTAACTCACCCAGATACATACAGTACGAAACAGGTTATCCGAGTTAAACAGGTCCTTGAAGGAGCCTTGTGATGCTGTCGCCAGCTCTGTAGCCGTTTTGTGCTACGCTTTTAAATATTCCTTCGACTCCGGCAGAAACCCCATCATGAGTGGAATTGCAATAATCGGTAATAAACCACCCAGGTAGAATACGTTTTTCCAGTTCGCCCCAAATTCAGTTGCAGCCACTAAAGATAAAATGGCAGCGCCAACCGGCATACCGCAGTACATCAATCCCACCGCCCGACCACGATTTTGTGGCGATACAGCTTCAGATGCCAGAGTAATCAGAATCGGCATGGCTCCACCCAGACCAGCGCCTGCCAGAAAACGTACGGCCAGCAAGCTATGAAAACTGTTGACCCATACGGTACATAAGGTAAAGAGAGCAAATATTGCTGTCGACCAGATCAGGACTTTCTTACGGCCAATACGATCTGCAAACCGACCGCCGACCAGTGCACCCGGCAATAAGCCTAGAATCCCTGCACTGAAAAACACCCCCAATTGTGAACTATCAAGACCAAAATGCTCACGTATACCCGCTGCAGCAATCCCTGCTGCCTGAATATCTAAGCCTTCAATCACGGCAATCAGAAAACAGATCGCGACCGTGACGATGGCATGCTTATTGTCTGATTTTTCCATTGGAATATCCTTGTTTAATCAGCGTTCAAAAAGAGAGCCCATCATCTATGAGTGGCCAATTAGAATTAACTATCAAAAAGTTGAACGCTTTGGTTGGATTTCCGAACAGGAGAAATTTTGATGACTTTCGCATTGCTTGCAATAAAGTCTTAAAAACGATTAATTAAAGTTATATAAAATTCAGTTTCTTATCTATAAGACTTATAAATCAGCCCTAAGATTTAACCAGTTAGAAAAATAAATGATTTAAATTTAATACTTTAAACAGCTTAATCAGACGTTATTTTTATTTAACAGGCTCATTTTCCGCTCTATTTCTATATTTTTCACATCTCAATTCATCGAATATAAATATTAGTTCATATCCAAGTACAATTTTCTATTAAAAAAAACTTAAAAAATCAGAAGGTTGAATATTTTTATAGCAGTATTTTAGTCGCAGGGTTATAAAATAAATCGGTCAGAAAAAGCTTTATAGCAAGTTTTATTTACCTTCTATCTAGCTTGAATGGGCAGTCAAACACCTCTTCTCAGCTCTTGATTGTTTTACATAGGCTTTGTATAAAGAATCAGTGGCTTTGACTAAAGCATATTGTTCTTATGCGTTTGATCAGTCATAATTTGCATAAGCAATATTCAATTCAGCCCAGATTAATTGAATTTGTTCTCAATCAGAATACAAACCCATCCAAATTTATGTTTTCTCATTCTCTTCGGATGGACAAATAGGATAGTTTTTCAAAATGACTCAGCAAGCACAGACCACTCAGGGTTCCATTGTCGCAATCGTCACCCCAATGTTTGAAGATGGCAGCGTAGATTGGAAGAGCCTCGAGAAGCTGGTTGAGTGGCATATTGCAGAGGGTACAAATGGAATTGTCGCCGTAGGTACTACCGGTGAAGCCTCTACGCTCAGCATGAGTGAACATACGCAGGTGATCAAAGAAATCATCCGTGTGGCAAAAAAACGTATTCCTGTGATTGCGGGTACGGGGGCAAACTCGACCCATGAAGCCATTCAATTAACCCGTGAAGCCAAAGAACTGGGGGCTGATGCTGCCCTGTTGGTGACACCTTATTATAATAAACCGACCCAGGAAGGCTTATACCAGCACTATAAGGCGATTGCTGAGGCAGTTGATCTTCCACAGATTCTTTATAATGTGCCGGGCCGTACAGGCGTAGACATGGCCAATGAAACAGTGATTCGTCTGGCAGATATTCCGCAAATTGTGGGCATCAAGGACGCAACCGGTGATGTTGCGCGTGGTGCAGCCCTGCTTGAGGGCCTGACTGGCAAGAACATGACCGTCTATTCAGGCGATGATGCAACGGCTTATCAGCTGATGGGTCATGGGGCTAAAGGTAATATTTCGGTGACTGCCAATGTGGCACCCAAAGCCATGAGTGAAGTCTGCGCGGCTGCACTTCAAGGCGATATGGCACGTGCTGAAGAGCTGAATTCGCAGATTGCAAATTTACACAATATTTTATTTTGCGAATCGAACCCGATTCCTGTGAAATGGGCACTTCACGATATGGGCTTAATCGGTACAGGTATTCGCCTGCCATTAACCCCTCTTGCAGAACAATATCGCGCTCCGCTTCATGAAGCACTGGTTGTAGCGGGCGTCATTCAATAAAAGAGCACAATTATGCATTTACGTTTAGGACTTACCTTCGCACTTTCAGTATTGGGTCTGGCAGGTTGTAGTTCACTGGCCTTTAATAATGGCACTTTAGATTATAAAGAAACGACTACTCTCGAACCCTTACAATATCCTGAAGGTGCCATGGTACGTCCTGCAACGCCATTGTACCCTGCTCCTATTGTAGATCCGCTGGCGATCGAGCATGCGCCCAAGCTGGAAAACCAGCGTGCGAACCGTTTTGCCCTACCACGTCCACCTGCTCAGAGTATGGATTCAACCCAAACTGATGTAACTGAGACGGCTCCGATCGGAAAACCACAGCTGGTTGTGGATGGAAATCAAAATCCACTACTTAAAATCGATGGAAATTCTGCTACAATCTGGCAATACACACTTGCTACCCTCAGCAGCCTTAACTATTCCATCGTTGGCCAGAACCCAAATCGTCATGAAGTGACGATCAAAGTCGACCAGCAGACCTATGTATTAAGACTATCTCCTGTCGGTTCGAGTCATAACCTCGCTGTGTTCAATACCGATAACAGTTTTGCAGACCGTGAAAAAGCCGCAGAACTGCTCAATCAGATTTACCAAAATTGGCCAGCCTAGACAGTTCTAGGCATTTTTTTTTGTAGAAGGTTCCCTCATGTTAAAACAAACCTTGCTCTATACTGGTAAAGCGAAATCTGTCTATACCACGGACAGCTCAGACCACTTGATTTTAGTTTTTCGTGACGATGCGTCCGCATTCAATGGCGAAAAAATCGAACAACTAGATCGTAAAGGTAAGGTGAACAACCGTTTTAACGCCTTCATCATGGAAAAACTGGCCGAAGCGGGTATTGAAACCCATTTCGAAAAACTGTTAACACCGAATGAAGTTCTGGTCAAAAAACTGGACATGATTCCGGTAGAATGCGTCATCCGTAACTATGCCGCGGGTTCTTTATGCCGCCGTCTGGGTGTAGAAGAAGGTAAAGAGCTGACTCCACCAACATTTGAATTGTTCTTTAAAGATGATGCGCTGGGCGATCCAATGGTCAATGAATCGCAAGCGATTGCTTTGGGTTGGGCCAATGCTGAACAATTGGAAAAAATGAAAGAATTGACTTATCAGGTGAATGATGTGCTCAAAGCATTGTTCGATGCTGGCAATATGATTCTGGTGGATTTCAAGCTTGAATTTGGTGTTTTCCATGACCGTATTGTGTTGGGTGATGAGTTCTCTCCAGACGGTTGCCGTCTGTGGGACAAAGACACCAAGAAAAAACTGGATAAAGACCGTTTCCGTCAAGGTCTTGGCGGTGTTGTAGAAGCTTATGAAGAAGTTGCGGCACGTTTGGGTATCAATCTTGAAGATATCTAAGCCCTAGCTGAAGCTAAGCTTTAAAAAACCGGACGATCAGTCCGGTTTTTTTGGATAAGATGATCGGAAAAAATAATCCTGTTGATAAAAATCATTGTTTTTACTTTATATAACGTTTCCATTAAATTTTTTATAGCAAGCTAAACCAGAATTCTCAGAGCGTTCAATCGCTTTTTAGCCGACCAGATTTCCCCCTCCCCTCGAGGAGGTTATCTCCCCGAAAAAAACATCCTGTTTTCCGCCCAGTTCACCTCAAACTGGGCTTTTTTTAACTATTGCTGCTGTTCCTGCTGCCAGCGGCGTTGTTGCAAACGTTCCGCTTCCACTTCACGCTTATTACGTGCCGATTCATACAATTTGGTGCCTTTTAGCTCAGGCGGCAGATAGTCTTGCAGAACAAAATGTTCCGGATAATGATGCGGATAGAGATAATCCACCCCATAACCCTGGGCTTTCATCAGTTTGGTCGGCGCATTGCGTAAATGTAAAGGCACTGCAAGATTTGCGGTTTTTTCTGCCAGTTCCATAGCTTTGTTAATCGCCAGATAGGTACTGTTACTTTTGGCGCTGGTCGCCAGATATACCGCACATTGCCCCAAAATAATCCGGCCTTCCGGCATGCCAACAGCCTGTACCGAGCGGAAACATTCACCAGCCAGCAACAAGGCATTTGGGTTAGAATTGCCAATATCTTCTGAAGCTGCAATCAGCATACGGCGTGCAATAAAGACCGGGTCTTCCCCGCCTTTGAGCATGCGTGCCATCCAGTACAATGCAGCATCCGGATCACTACCACGGATCGATTTAATAAAAGCCGAGACCAGATCATAATGCTGCTCACCGGACTTGTCATAACGAGCAATATTCTGCTGTGCGACTTTGACCACCACTGCATTGGTGATGATATTTTCCTGCTCAGCTTCAAAAGTGCTGGCCACCAGATCAAGCAGGTTCAGTGCCTTGCGTGCATCGCCTGCGGCAAACTGGATCAGGGCATCAAATTCTTCAATCTGCAGATAACGTTCTTTCAGGAAACTGTCTTTTTCGATGGCCTGGCCCAGCAGGGTCTGAATCGCTTCAGGACTAAGTGCATTTAAGGTATAAACCTGACAGCGTGACAGCAAAGCACTGTTGACCTCAAATGAGGGATTCTCGGTGGTCGCACCAATCAGGGTAATCTTGCCTTTTTCAACCGCATTTAACAGTGCGTCCTGCTGGGATTTATTGAAACGGTGAATCTCGTCAATAAATACCACCGGTGTAAGCAGGTCTCCTGTTTCGGCAATCAGCTCCCGTAGTTCTTTGACTCCGGTATTCAGTGCAGACAAGCTAATAAATGGCCGATCAACTGCTTGCGCCAGCAGCAGGGCAATCGTGGTTTTTCCGACTCCTGGCGGTCCCCAGAAAATAATGGAAGGCAAATGCCCCTGATCAATCATTTGGCGTAAAGGTGCATTTTCCCCCAGCAGATGTTCCTGTCCGATAATTTCAGTAAGGTCACGTGGCCGTAGGCGTTCGGGAAGCGGAATATGGTGGTCTGACATCGGATAATAGGCTCAACATAAGAACTGATTTCATTCTAACATTCGCAGTTTTGAATCCAACATTCAACGTTAAAACTATAAAAGATTCGTCAGGGTCTGTTGATCTTCCATCAATAGATCGCGCGCTCTGCTAAAACTGGGGCAAATGAGGCGTGAAATACAGGGAATAACCAGACTGCCCAGTTTCATAACGTAATCTGAGCCAGTATCAGTGCTATAAGCGCAAATGAAGCAGCATCTTGTTCAAAGCCCAAGAGAAGTAATATATTTTTTAATTTCCAATCCACGCATCTATGGAAAAGCAAGCAAATTAAAGCTAGTAAATTATGAATTAATTACATTGTAACTTCCATATTGTTTTATTCTAATTAAAATAATCGGAGCAACCTCGCAGCACACTTTTTAGAGGTTATGGCGGTGAATGCATGAAGCCTGGCAAATCTAGATCAATACCTGCAGAAGCTACGGAATCCCGGGTTACTTCTGTTGGGCTATTGCATTCGTCCAATACCGTTGCCATACAGCAATTCATTGATGATCTGCCTCATCCCCTTTGGGTGATGAGCAAAGACCAGCAGCAGTATTTTAATACAGCCATGATCGAGTATCTGGGTATCAACCTGAATGACAGCCACCACCTCGACTGGCATCATTTTATCCATAGCGATGATTTGCAAGCTGTTCTCGATAAGTGGCATATAGCGCTCAACCAGCAGCAGAATATTGACATCCAATGCCGTATCCAGCAGCCTGAAGGCAATTACCGCATATGTAGGCTGAAGATAAAATACTGTCCTCAGCCTGAACATCTGCTGCAATGGTCCATTTCCCTGACCGATCTACAGGACTATGTTGAACTTCAGCAACAGCTCGCTCAGAGCGTACCTCGCCAGCACAACATGCCGGATGGCCCGGCAGGAAAAACCGGCCAGATCCATCATTCTGGCCATCAAATCCTGAGGATTGATCCGCTCCCGCAAAATGACCGGTGTACCCCGGCCAAGATCGGCCAGCAGACGTGGGCAGAACTGCAATTGAATAGCGTGAGTAAACGCGATGAATTAACTGGCCTATATAATCGTAATACCTTCTATCACACTTTCAAACAGGTCTTGTCTCAGGCCAAACACCAGAACAAGAAACTCGGCTTATTGCTGATTGACCTGGATTATTTCCGGCATATTAATGACACGCTGGGGCATCTGGCGGGAGATCATTTGTTGCATATTCTGGGTCAACGTTTCCAGAATTGTTTTGCTGCCAATACACTGGTTGCCCGTCTTGGCGGTGATGAATTTGCAGTGTTGGTCCAAGATCTGAAAAGTGAGGAACAGCTGATTGCGACGGCGCAGCTGGCCTATCAGCAGCTTAAGCAGCCGGTGGGTTATCTGGGACATAGCATGCGCAGTGCGATGAGTATCGGTTGCGCCATTTATCCGCGAGATGCCTTAAGTAGTTCCAATCTATTAAAGTCTGCCGACATTGCCCTGAATGATTTAAAAAATAGTGGTCGTGGCGGGATCCGTATGTTTAATCAGGAAATGTCGACCTCTCTAAACCAAATTACCCAACAGCTGACGCTGGCCCGCAAGATTATTCATGCCGATCAGATTGTGCCTTATTATCAGCCCAAAGTTCGGCTGTCAGATGGTGCAGTCATTGGTTTTGAAGCCTTGTTACGCTGGCAGGACCGGCACCAGCAGATCCAGCTGCCCTCGGATATTTTTGGTGCCTTTCAGGACTATGAGCTGGCTTCGCGGATTAGTGAAACCATGCAGCTTAAAGTCTTTGCAGATATGAGCCGCTGGCAGGCTCAAGGTCTAGAACTCTTGCCGATTTCAATCAATGCAGCACCAGTTGAGTTTCTGCGCGACAACTATGCCGAAAAACTGCTGGCGCGTCTGGCCAGATTTGATATTCCAACCGATAAGGTCGAACTGGAAATTACCGAACAGAGCCTGTCAGAAAGTGGTGCCCATTATGTGGTCCGTGCCTTAAACCTGCTCAAGCAGGCCGGGATTCATATTTCACTGGACGATTTTGGCACCGGACATTCATCGCTCACCCGCTTGCAGGAATATCCGGTCGATTGCATCAAGATTGACCGTAACTTTGTAGAACGCATGAACATAGATCCGTCTGCCTTGGCCATTGTCAAAGCCATTACCCAGATTGGTTCGAGCATCTCGCTGGATATTCTCGTGGAAGGCATTGAAAATACCGAACAGCTAGATACCCTGATGGGTTGTGATTGCCAGATCGGACAGGGTTTTTATTTTTATCGTCCCATGTCCGGCGAGTCAGCCCAGCTGCTGCTACGTTCCACTGGTTAAAAAGCTGAACCTTGCAGTCTAGCGTACCCAGCGGACTATATATTCTTCAATTTCATCTTCGTGTATCTCAGTCTCGCTCAGACAGCGACCCGCGGCAGATTTTCTGGCCTGCAGGATAGTTTGCCGTGAACCCGTATTCAGATAATGCCAGGACGGCAAACTCTTGCCTTCATTTACACGGCGATAGGCACAGCTGGACGGCAGCCAGTGAATCTCTTGCAATTTTTCAGGCGTGAGCTGAATACAATCTGGCACATAGTCCAGACGGTTGGGATAATCCGAACAACGTGCCGTCTGACAGTCCAGTAGCTTGCAAGCCACCTTGGTATAGGCGACTTCTGCCGTTTCCTCATCTTCCAGCTTGATCAGGCAGCAGAGTCCGCAGCCGTCACAGAGCGCTTCCCACTCGGCTGAGGTCAGTTCAGTCAGGGTATAATGTTTCCAGAAATGCGGACGCAGAACATCAGACATAAGCAATAAGTATGGTAAAAGTCAGCTTATTATACCAAGTCTCAACAGACGAAATGCAGCGGGCGTCTCTTATTATCAGCACGTAAACTATTGTTAAATCATAGACAGTTCATCAACAAAACACTAACAGTGCCAAAAATTGATTATTTCTATACTGATTTTGAGAATAAAAACACATGGAGAATATTATGTTTCGCTGGGCTATTATTTTTGCTGTGATCGCCTTAATTGCCAGTTTACTCGGTTTTGGTGGAGTAGCCGGCTTATCTAAGGATTTCGCGATTATCTTACTGGTAATTGCTGTTATTCTTGCCATTGTTGGTTTTCTTTCTCGCGGCAAGGTCTAGCGACTGAACAGTGCCAAGAAAAAGTAACTTCAAAAAAACAAGAGCCATTTGGCTCTTGTTTTTTTATAGGTTAAATGGACTTAGGGTTTAAGATGACGGGGTCTAAAGCCCACTGCTAATAGTGCTACTGCATAGGCCAGCATCCCCACCAGACAGAGGATAAGTACTTCCACCACCCGCATCCAGGCGGAAACATCCGCATCATACCAAGTCAATGCATAGCCCAAGGCCGCAATCATTACTGCATTGGCAAACAGAAATTGCAGGAAGATCTTTTTCCAGTGAGCGCCAAAGCGGAAAATATTGCGTTTGTGCAGGTAGAAATAGAGCAGGCCCGCATTTACCATAGCCGAACCAGTCGAGGCCAGTGCCAGCGCCATATGTTCAGCTTCCCAGTTAATCAGCTTGAACAGGCCAATAAACACCACGTTTAAAATCGCATTGGCTGCCACAGCCATCAGGCCAATCCGGACCGGGGTACGGGTATCCTGCTGGGCATAAAAACCAGGTGCAAAGACCTTGATCAGCATAAAGGCAATGACCCCACCACTCATACATTGCAGGGCCAGTGCGGTCATCTGGGTATCTTCAAAAGTGAACTGACCGCGTTCAAACAGGGCCTGAATAATCGGGGTCGACAGCATGAACAGCGCAATACTGGCCGGTAGACCCGCCATAACAATCACTTTGGCAGCCCAGTCCATCATTGCTTTGAATTTTTCCGGATTCTGCTCGCTATGCCGCGCCGATAAAGAAGGCAGAATAACCGTACCTATCGCCACACCAATTAGCCCCAGCGGCAGCTCGGTCATACGCTCGGCACTGTACAGCCAGGAGACTGAACCATCCTGCATAAAGGAAGCCCAGATGGTGTTCAGCAGCAGGTTAATCTGGGTGACAGAGACTCCAAACAAGGCCGGCAGCATCAGTTTCATGATGCGCTCCACACCTTCATGTTTAAAATCAACTTTAGGCGGAATCAGCAGCTTTTTACGCCATAGTTCTGGAATCTGCAGGGCCAGCTGTAAAATACCGGCAATAATCACGGCCCAGCCCAGTGCCATAATTGGCTCGGCCATATACGGGGTAAGCCACAAGGCACCGGCAATCATGGCCACATTTAATAAAACCGGTGCAAAAGCTGGCGTGGTAAAAGAACCATAGGTATTTAAAATACTGCTGGCAAATGCCGTCAAAGACATGAATAGCAGATAGGGAATAGTCAGCCGGAACATGTCGGTGGCCAGCGCGAACTTTTCCGGATCACTATGGAAGCCCGGTGCATAAACATACATCACTGCAGGAGCAGCAATAATTGCCAGCATAGTCAAGGTGGTCATTACTGTGGCCAGACAGCCAAAGACCCGGCTAATCAAAATCTGAACTTCAGCATGGGCCCGACCGGTTTTGTATTCGGTCAGGACCGGAATAAAGGCCTGGGAAAAAGCCCCCTCTGCAAACAGTCGCCTGAAAAAGTTCGGAATACGAAAGGCCACCACGAAGGTATCAAAATCTTTACCGGCACCAAATACATTCAGTAAAACCACATCCCGGATCAAACCCAGAACCCGTGACAACATGGTCATTGCACTGACAATCACGGTCGAACGCCAAAGCGCCATCCTATTCACCTAATCTTAATTTGTGGCTATTGTAATCAAACTCAGGAAAGAAGTTTATGACTTAATCCCCTGACTCTGCAGCGTTGATTGCTGTTTTATAATACTGGAGCTGACTGCGGAACCCAGCCCAGTCAAAATACGGTCCCGGATCGGTCTTACGGCCTGGGGCTATATCTGAATGCCCGGCAATATGCTGCTGGATTTTAGGATAATGGGCTTGCAGACACGCCGTAACCTGCACCAGAGCAGCATACTGTACCGCTTCAAACGGCAGGTCATCGCTGCCTTCCAGCTCAATTCCGATTGAATAATCATTGCATTCTTTTTTGGCCAGATAAGTCGAGCGCCCGGCATGCCAAGCCCGATCCTTAAAATTGACAAATTGCAGTACTTCACCGGAACGTAAAATCAGCAGATGGGCCGAAACCTGCATCCCTTCAATGGTTTGAAAATACGGATGCACAGAGCAATCCAGTTGATTCTGGAAAAACTGTTCAATATAAGTACCGCCAAATTGCGACGGCGGCAGGCTGATATTGTGAATCACCACCAGCTGAATCTCGGTCTGCTCGGGGCGTCGGTTAAAATTCGGAGAAGCCAGCTGACGTGCGCCCAGCAATTGCCCATCCTTGATGTGAAACTCAGCCGCCTGTTGCATAATCCTGTCCTGTTACAAAATAAAACCTGCAATACCAGGATTGCAGCCCGCCTAATGCTAAAACTTTCAAAGGCAAATCTCAATTCATCCTCATGGCGGGGAGGAAAAATCGCTTATTTTTATGTAACAGTGTTAAGATAATGCGCAATTTTTCACGGCTAAAAAAGATACGGAAATACTCATGAGCATATCTCAGGCTTTGCTAGAACAGTCGATTCAGATCAATATCCAACAGGCCTTATCGGAAGATATCGGAGACGGCGACATTACGGCCCTGCTCACTCCTGAAGATGAACAGGCCACTGCCACCATCATTAGCCGTGAAGATATGGTACTGGCTGGTCAGCCGTGGGTGAATGCCCTGATTCATGCCTATGACCCAAAGGTTGAAGTGACCTGGCTGAAAAATGACGGTGAACGGGTAGAGGCCAATGAAGTCTTTTTAAAGTTGGCCGGTTCGGCACGCAGCCTGCTGACCGTGGAACGTCCTGCCCTTAACTTCATCCAAACGCTTTCTGCTGTGGCGACCAAAACCGCTTTATATGTCAAGGAACTTAAGGGTTTAAATACCAAATTGCTGGACACCCGTAAAACCTTGCCCGGCTTACGGATTGCTCAAAAATATGCCGTTACCATTGGTGGTGGGCAGAACCATCGTCTGGGTTTGTTTGATGCCTTTCTGATTAAAGAAAACCACATTATAGCAGCAGGCGGCATTGTTCAGGCCATTGCCAAAGCCCACAAGATTGCCCCAGGTAAATTGGTAGAAGTCGAAGTGGAAACCTGGGATGAACTCAATCAAGCCTTGGAAGCCAAAGCGGATATTGTGATGCTGGATAACTTTAGCCAGCAGCAGATGATTGAGGCGGTGCAACATGCCGCAGGTCGTTGTAAGTTGGAAGCTTCAGGCAATATTACTATTGAAAATTTACGTGAAGTGGCCAGTACCGGCGTGGATTATATTTCTATGGGCGTTTTAACCAAAGATGTGAAAGCCATTGATTTATCCATGCGCTTTAATGCCTAATTCATAATACAACAAAAGGGGCCTAGGCCCCTTTTATTGTTCTTAAACTTCTATTGTCGATATAAGCGTATCCATAAGATGGCACGATACTGGATGTTTTAAATGGCACTTCCCATAAATGGATCAGAATAGCTGTCTTTGCCAATCTCCAGACGGCCAGCAAAACGACGCTGGAACTGCTCATCCCCCACGATGCTGACACTAAAGTCATACCAGCCATATACAGCCGACATATCTAAAATCAATTCGTTCTCAGTCGCGGTAGTAGGGATTTTCCAGGTTTGTCCATCCAGATAAGCATTGGCTTTGACCAGCAGATCTACCGCCTGCTGACCATCATGTCGTACTTTAAGATAAATTTTCGGGTCACATTCCTCGACACAGATCCGAATCTCAGGCAGGGAATTTTTTTGTGCAGGCTGCTTGAGATCCCCCACGAAGGCCCGATGGAAACCATTTGGCCCCAAGACCCATAAGTCATATGCTCCATCGACCAGCGCCCAGTCATCATCCAGCTGCTTGCCTGCTTCGACCATATAACGTCGTGGAATCGCGTTTAAATCCAGTTTGTTATAGACATGGAATACTGCCGCTTGCTGTCCGGTGTTGGAAAATAGCAGTTTCACTTTATTTTCACTGGCCAGGACTTTGGCACTGCTGTGTAAAATATAAGGCAATGCCCGAGAATAGCGGATACCCAGCTCCTGCTGAGGGAAGTTTTGTGTAGATGGCACCGGAACTTGCGGCAATTTTTGCTGTATTGCCCGAATCGCATCTGCTTCCGCCTTGGTCTTTTGCCCAGCCAATTTCGGCAAAATATCCATATTCGGGGTTTTAAAGTTAAATGCAGAGGTCAAATCTCCACACACCGCACGGCGGTAAGGACTGATATTGGGTTCTTCTACCCCAAAACGCTCTTCAAGAAAACGAATAATCGAAGTATGGTCAAAAACTTGGGAATTTACCCATCCTCCTCGACTCCATGGAGATATGACATACAAGGGCACACGAACCCCAGGTCCATAGACGCCATGCCAAAAGTTTTTATTTTCACCATCTACATATTGCAGCAGCGGCTGACGGGTTGAACCTTCAATGCGTGGATGGTTGAAGTATTCAGAAGAAATCAGATCATCATCTAGGGTAGTTTTACCATGGACTTTAATAATTTCCCCGTGCTCATTAATTTCACGTGAAGGCGCAGAAGGCGAAGGCATATGGTCAAAAAAACCATCATTTTCGTCAAAATTGACCAACAGTACGGTTTGACTCCAGATCTCAGGATTTTCAGTCAAAGCATTCAGCAATTCCTGAATATACCATGCCCCTTGTACTGGGCTGGAAGGCCCCGGATGTTCACTATATGCAGCCGGTGCCACGACCCAACTTACCTGAGGTAGTTTTCCATCCACAATATCCTGCTTCAATTGTCCCAGTAACCCTCCATCATGGGGCATGGTATTGGCAATGCCTTTATATAACGGCTCCTTGGCATCAATGGCTTCATCATAGGCAGGACAGACAGGGTCAGAGTGGCTGACGGGCTTGCCCGACTGCTCATTGGCGCGGCGGTATTGTTTAAATCCGGCCAGCGGGTTGTCTGTAAAGTTGTCCGGCATATTTTGATAGACTTTCCAGCTCACTCCGGCTTCTTGCAGGCGTTCAGGATAGGTTGTCCAGTCATAACCCTGTGCAGATGAACCTATCCCATCAAATTCATTGACTACACTGGCGACCCCTGCCCCGGTAGGCCCATTGGTTCCTGTCCAGATAAACTTACGGTTTGGATTGGTTCCCGCATGCATGGCACAGTGATAAGCATCACACAGAGTAAAAGCATCCGCCAAAGCAAACTGGTATTCCACCTCTACCTTTTTATAGTAGCCCATTGACTGGGTCTGTTTATGTTCTACCCAGTTGCCCATCCGGCCTGTATCCCATGCCGCTTGACCATCTACCCAAGAGTGTGGTGTGCCTGAAACCCGCTGTGCATTTCCCAGACTGCTATCCAGATGATAAGGCAATACTTTATTTTTTTTCTTGTCATACTGTTCCCAGACTTTACGACCATCCGCCAGTGGAATCGTAAAACGGTCGCCAAATCCCCGGACGCCTTTTAAGGTACCAAAGTAGTTGTCAAATGAGCGGTTTTCCTGGGTCAAAATGATCACATGTTTCACATCTTGAATGGTTCCGGTTTCAACTTTGGCATCTACCGCCAACGCTTTTTGAATACTTAAAGGAAAACTGGATAAGGCAGTTGCCCCTAATAATGTTTTTGCTGAATGAGTTATAAAGTCACGACGGTTCATTTTCACTTTCCTCTGATTTATTTTAATTAAGGCGCGCAATGCACTTTGCAGCTTGGTTGCGGTGATGGAGGAGAGTTGCTCTGACTGTCTTCATCATTATTACAGGCACTGAGCAGGAAGCCCAAACCCAGCAAAAAAGTGAGAGAAAGTAAACGCATGGAAAATTCCTTATATTTTATGCGCCCCCAGAGATAAACAATAATTGTGACCCCAAGATGATACTTTGCTTACAGAACCATGACAGATAAAAAAAGCACACCCGAAGATGTGCTTTTTATTGAATAAAATAAATAACTTACCAGCCCAGTGCTTCCTGCTGTTTCTTGACCAGTTCCTGGATGCCTTTTTCGGCCATTTCCAGCATGGCATTGGATTGTGCACGGGTAAACGGTTTATCTTCCGCAGTTCCCTGAATCTCAATAAACTCACCAGCCTGAGTCATTACCACGTTTAAATCGGTCTGGCAGTTAGAATCTTCTTCATAGCACAGATCGAGCAGGACTTCATCTTTATAGATGCCCACTGAAATGGCAGCCACCAAACCTTTGAGCGGATCTTGCTTGATTTTTTTATTTTCCAGCAAAACATTCATGGCATCCACCAAGGCGACCGCAGCACCGGTAATTGCAGCTGTACGTGTACCGCCATCCGCCTGAATCACATCACAGTCCAGAGTAATGGTATTTTCACCCAGCTTTTTCAGGTCAACCATAGAGCGTAAGCTGCGTCCGATTAAACGCTGGATTTCCTGAGTACGGCCGCTTTGCTTGCCACGCGCTGCTTCACGGTCACTACGGGTATGGGTCGAACGCGGCAACATGCCATATTCAGCAGTGACCCAGCCTTGTCCCTTGCCTTTCAGGAAACGAGGTACTGAATTATCAATACTGGCCGTACACAGCACCTTGGTATGACCAAATTCAACCAATACGGAGCCTTCCGCATAACGTGTATAGTTACGGGTAATTTTTACTTCACGTAATTGATCTAAAGCTCGCTGGTCGATACGCATAATAAGTCCTGCTGTTGGCTAAAAATAATGGTGGTCCAGTATAACAGAAGCCTTCTCCCAAGATCAGGACAGCAAAGTAATCATTTACAAAATCAAATTATTAGCAGTATTTCAGCCTGAATCGGCTCTGATTGGGCAGATGCGGATAACCCTATGATTGAATTTTATTTTTGCTACACTGCACGATCCGCCCAGGAAGTTTTCTATGTCTTTACGTGAAGAACGCAAGCAGCAAAGTCGTCAGGCGCTGCTGGACGCCACCTTAGTATTGAGCAGTCAAGGCCGTGCTTTTAGCAGTATCAGTTTGCGTGAAATTACGCAGGCTGTGGGACTGGTTCCGGCCGCGTTTTATCGACATTTCAAAAACATGGACCAGCTCGGACTGGAATTGCTGGATCAGGCTGCACTGCATATTAAAGGGGTGCTGCACCAGCTCGGACCGACTGATTTTTCCCTGAACCAGCTAGCTGACAAAGTCGAACTGTTTTTTCAGAAGGTCGATGCGTATCCCCAAGCCTGGATATTTTTAAGTGCAGAACGTTGGGGGGGCTGTATGTTTTTACGTCAGGGAATCGAACGCGAGATTCATTATCTGGTAGAAGATTTGCTGCATGGCCTGCAACAGATTCCAGCGCTACAGCCGCTCCAGTCGCCGGTTGAACTGAGGGCGCTGGCCCAGATTCTGCTGCCTTTGGCACTCAACTGGGCCATGGACTGGATTCATCTCCAGACCCAGATCCATCCAGCATCAGATCAGGCAGCATTCGCGCATTTTAAAGCCCAATGCCTGACACAGCTGCAGTTATTGTTCTGTGGCGTTTTATCCAGTCCGTCTACGCGCACAACAGACCTTCAATAAAATATAAATTTTGGAAGATCTAAAAAAACCTGCATCTGGATGCAGGTTTTTCAATTCAATCAGGACCGGCTTATTTGGCCTTACGTTCCTTGTCTACCAGGTAGTTCACCACTTGAACCACTTTTTCACTATCGCCTTGCACCACATATTTACCATTCACGGTTACGGCAGGCACACCACTCAACTGGTAAGCAGCAGCCAGATTTTTAGCCTGAGCGATTTTTGATGAGATCGGGAATGATTTATAAGTGCTGTTAAATTTTGCTTCAGGAATACCATAACGGGTATAGAATTTTGCCAGCTGTGCCTGTTCCAGAATTGGCTGTTGCTTGGCGTGAATATCATGAAACAGCTGCAAATGCGCTTTCTGGCGAACCCCTAAAGCCTCAGAGGTATAATAAGCACGTGCGCCCTGCTCCCAAAGCGGATTCATAGCCGCCGGAGTACGTACAAAACGCACATCTTTAGGTAGTTTTTTCAACCAGGCTTGCAGATGCGGCTCAAGCGTATAACAGTGACCGCAGCCATACCAGAAGAATTCACGTACTTCAATTTTCCCCGGTTTTTCGACTTTGACTGGATTTGCCAGAACTTGATAGTCCTGACCTGCCACAAAATTGGCCATGGCACTGCCGGAAAATGCCAAAACAGATGCGGCTACAGTACCTAAAATAAATTTTTTCATTGGGATTATCGTCCTCTAAATCATTATCTTTAGTTTATGGGTTCACTATAAAGCAATTATGCCGTGTTCGTTTTTATTCTGTGAACTTTTTTACGGCTTTTATCGCTTTTTTTGCCAGAAACGCTACACTAAACAAGTGTACTGATTTACAAGAATTTAAATCAGTTTATCTGGCCCTATGGCGAATTAAATTTTTACATAATCACAACTGATTGAGGTAACACCAATGTCGCAATTGAATGTTGATCCACAAGAAATTGCCAAGTTTGAAGCATTTGCAGCTATATGGTGGGATCAGCATTCCGAGTTCCGCCCGCTGCATATGATCAATCCCCTACGTTTGAACTGGATTGATGAACATGCGGGCGGACTAAGTGGCAAGAAAGTGCTGGATGTGGGCTGTGGTGGCGGAATCCTGTCCGAAAGCATGGCACGCCGTGGTGCTGAAGTGTTGGGAATTGATATGGGTGAAGCCCCGCTAAATGTAGCGCGCATTCATGCCGAGCAGGAAGGTGTCAGCAATATTGAATATCGCCAGATTCCGGTGGAACAGCTGGCCGATGAGCAGGCAGGTCAATACAACATCGTGACCTGTATGGAAATGCTGGAGCATGTGCCGGACCCGGCTTCGATTATTCAGGCCTGCCACAAACTGGTCAAACCAGGGGGTCATGTATTCTTCTCGACCATCAACCGCAATCCGAAATCTTATCTGTTTGCCATCATTGGTGCAGAATATATCCTGCGTATGCTGGCCAAGGGCACCCATGATTACAGTAAATTCATCAAGCCGTCTGAACTGGCTCATGACATTCGTAACGCGGGCTTAAAGCTCAAAGACATGACCGGTCTGCACTATAATCCGCTGACCAAGCGCTACTGGCTCGCACCAAATGTCGATGTAAACTACATGGTATATACAGTGAAAGAAGCGGCTGAGGCGACCCCATGAAAGCAGTTTTATTTGACCTGGATGGCACCCTGATTGATACGGCTGCTGACTTTATCCGCATTATCCAGCAGATGTGCCATGAGGCAGGCCGTCCATTGGTCGATGCCGAGCTGATCCGGGCGCAGGTATCAGAAGGCGCCCGGGCCATGGTCAAGCTGGTTTATCCGGAACTGCAAGTGGAAGATCCGCTGCTTCAGCAACATCGCCAGCGTTTTCTGGACAGCTATGGTGCAGAAATTGCCGTCGACACCGATCTGTTTGCAGGCATGTATGCTCTGCTGGAAGAGCTGGAAGAACATGAGATTCCGTGGGGCATTGTGACCAACAAACCGCGCTGGCTAAGTGAAGCGCTGCTCAAGGCACTCAATCTGACCGAACGCTGTGCCGTACTGGTCTGCCCGGAAGATGTGACCCGGACCAAACCGGATCCGGAGCCGATGTATCTGGCAGCCCAACAGATTAATATTGCGCCTGAAGACTGTATCTATGTCGGGGATCATCCTCGTGATATTGATGCTGGCCGTCATGCCCGAATGTATACTATTCTGGCGGCCTATGGCTATTTACCACTGCAATACAAAGATGACTTAACAGCCTGGCAGGCGGACTATATAGTGAATGATGTGCCTGAATTACATCAGCATATCCAGAAACTGGTATTGCAACAGCACAGTATGCTGTCCTGAGGGCTAAACATCTCTAAAACGCTGAACAATAACAAATAAGGAGGTAGATCATGAAATATTCAGAATATCAACCTCGCCCCGATCTGCTGAAAGATCGTATTATCCTGATTACAGGTGCGGGCGATGGCATTGGTCGTGCAGCCGCAATCAGCTATGCCTTGCATGGCGCGACGGTGGTACTGCATGGACGTACCCTGAACAAGCTTGAAGTCATTTATGATGAGATTGAAAGCCTGGGTGCACCACAGCCAGCCATCCTGCCCCTACAGTTATCCAGTGCCTCCGAACGGGATTATGAAGTGCTGGTCAATACCTTGGACCGCCAGTTTGGACGTCTCGACGGCATTCTGCATAATGCCGGTATTCTAGGTGAACGGGTAGAACTGGCGCACTATCCGCAAGAAGTCTGGGATGACGTGATGGCCGTGAATCTGCGTGCGCCTTTTGTCATGACTCAGGCGCTGCTGCCGCTGCTGGCCAAATCCGAACATGCTTCTGTGGTCTTTGCCAGTTCAGGAGTGGGACGTGAGGCACGTGAACGCTGGGGCGCTTATTCAGTCTCCAAGATTGCCATTGAAGCGGTCAGCCAGCTATTTGCCAAGGAACAGGTTCATCCCAATATCCGCTATAACTGCATCAACCCGGGAGCAACCCGCACTGCAATGCGCGCCAAAGCCTACCCGTATGAAGATCCGAAGACCTTACCTACACCGGACTCTATCATGCCGGCCTATCTGTATCTGATGGGTGATGACAGCTTGCACATGAACGGTCAAAGCATTGATGCCCAGGACTGAGCAGGAATAGCTATTTTCTGAGAAGCCAATGCCTGCATTGGCTTTTTTTATTCTAAGATGAGTATTTAAACTTAGCCTGCTTCTGAGCTTAATTTAAGCTCCCCCACATTCGGGCGATTATCTTATTGACCGGTCTGGCAGCATCCTCCTCTGACCTGTTTTTTCAAATTAAGTCGAAACTTGCATCATATTTCTACCCAAACCTTGCCCTACAACAGGAAGTCGATCCGGAACACCCGATCTTCTGAGCAGTATCCTGACGCCGATTTGCTGCAAATTCCCCTATACTAGGCCGAACAGATTCTGATGTGAGTATTCCATGACTGACTTAAGCAATATTACCGTGACCCCCCTGGAAGATGGCATGGTCACTCTCCTGATTGACCAGCAGCCAATTTCTGCCAAATATGGCATGAAGTTTGAAGCCAGTATTGTTGACGATATTCAGGCGCTCCAAAACGGCCAAAAGCTGAAACTGTTCGACCAGTTTGTGTTCTCGCATACCGATCTGAATTTTGAACATTCTTATCATTACGTCACTGGCCTCGAAAAACAGGAGGAGCGTTATCAGGTGGCCAAGCATTTTGTGTACCGCATTAAAATTGAAGGTCAACCGGACATTGAGCATGTGATCAGCAATCAGGGCAAGGCCATGACGGCGGAAGATGTACGGACTTTTATTCAGGCCCATATTCAGAAATCTCTGAATGATTATACCGATTTAAACTATGCCTATTGAGCCGGATCAACCCTGAGTTAACACAAGAGTACTTATCCCGATAAGGACTCTTTTTTTTGCTTTCCTATTTTCATTATCTATAAATCGTATTTTTAAATTAATTTTATAAATTTAAATGGTTTTACAAATAATTATAGACCTTATACACTGTTTTTATTGAAAATTAGTTAAGAGATCAAAGCAGATGAAAGATCCAAAATCGAAGATCGAGATGATTCGTCATATTGAAAGCTTACAACTATCTGACGCCTTGATTGTGGCGCTAGAAGATACAAGACAGGCCGAGTCGATTGCGGAAGCAGTGCAGTTTCTGCAAGGTTTAAGCCAACAATGGAACTGATCAGCTCAATGAATTAAATACAGCGAAATCGAAGTCCCCTGGCTAGATTTTACTGGGTTGAATCAGCAGATAGAAGGAGTAGATCTATGCGCATTTGCCTTGTTCCAGAGGAGATGTTAGGGTGTGAATATCTGAGCTACCAGACAACTATAAGCTATTCTAATATGAAGCAAAATCACGGCATGATCATAATTTCTCAGCATTTGTTATAAAACATCTGCCTGGTCTTCACAGTTTCTCTGCAATTTTTCCGTACATTAGTCACTATAGAAAATGAACAAATTAAGTGAGGGTTCAACATGAAAAAGGTTTTGGTAGCGTTCGCGATCTCCTGCTGTACATTCATGCTGACCAATATTGCCCATGCAGCCCCTCATTTTGATGATGAACCACGGACAGAATCACGCGGCCATGGCAAAAAGGCGCGTCAAGATAAGCATGAACAGTATGATAAACGCCGTATGCGTGAAGAGCGTGGCGTACAACGCCTGCAGCAATTACGCTGGCAACCGGGTTATGTGATGCCGCAGCATTATCGAGGTAATGGTTATAAAGTTGAATACAAAAATCATAGCCTGCCCAAACCGGACCGCAAGCAACAATGGTACAAGGTAAATGACGATTATATTTTGGTAAATTCTGAAACCAACAGTATTATCCGGATCATTACTGACTGATCGAAGATAGCCTACTAATCTTCTAAAAATCCCAACCCTGTTGGGATTTTTTTATTTGATTGGGCTTATATTTTGAGGGGCTGTAAGGTTTGCCGGTTTTTTATCTGTTTTTCTTCTAAATTTCTTCATCAATTTAACAATTTCACTCAATGAGCCTCACGCTTTCTATCCACTTATTCGTTAATTTAACTTCATCGAAAACAGATATAAATTCTTTAGGTAAAAGCCATGAAAAAAGTTTTAACTACCCTCGCGTTATCCCTTAGTGCTCTGGTTGCAACTTCTGCAATGGCAGCACCATCCCATTATGATTCACCTTACCATTCGCAGCCGTCTAAACCGGCACCGCACTGGAATTCAAAAGACCATAGAAAATGGCAGGATGATCGCCGTCACCATAACCGTATGGTCAACCCGAGCCGTGACTGGCGTGTAGGTCAAACCCTGCCACGTCAATACGATTCAAAACGTTTCCAGATCAGCGACCGTGAAGCACGCCGTCTGCCTAATACCGGTCGTTACCAGCAATGGTACAAAGTAAATAATGACTATGTACTGGTGAATGAACGCAATAACAAAATCGTCCGAATTATTGGCTAAACGCGCTCCATTTTCTGCTCGTCTTGCAGACACCTGAAGCCTGGCTTCAGGTGTTTTTTTGTCTCTCTACTTCCACTTCATTTTTTTTTCATTAGAATCAAAGAGAATTGTATATTGAAATAGGCCCGGGCATGAACTCAGCAGACACTTCGCAAAGTACCACATTGCAATATGTGCACTGGTTTCGCCATTCTGCGCCTTATATCAATGCCCATCGTAACAAGACCTTTGTGATCATGTTTGATGGCGAAGCAGTTCTGGATAAAAATTTCCAGCATATTATTCATGATATTGCCCTCTTACACTCTTTGGGCATTCGTCTGATTCTGGTACATGGTGCACGTTCACAGATTAACCAGAATCTGGCCAGCTGTGGCCTGCATACACCTTTTTATCAGCAGCGTCGGGTCACTACCCGCGAATCCTTAAATTGTGTCCTGAATGCGGTGGGGTCGATCCGTTTACAGATTGAAGCTCTATTGTCGATGGGTCTGGCCAACTCGCCTATGTATGGTGCCCGGATTGACACGGTGTCAGGTAACTTTGTGACCGCCAAGCCCTATGGTATTCGTGAAGGGGTCGATTTTCAGTTGACCGGTGAAGTCCGTGCCATCGATACCGATGCCCTGCAACGCCATCTGGATAATCATAATATTGTGATTCTAGGCCCAACAGGTTATTCCACCACAGGCGAGGTTTTTAATCTGCTGGCTGAAGAAGTCGCCACTAACACTGCTATCCGTTTAAAGGCGGACAAACTGATTATTCTGGGAAAACAGCATGGTCTGCTCGATAGCCAGGGTCAGCTGAAACGTGAAGTCACCCCGCAGCAGCTAGATGACTACCTTGTTCCGGCCAGTCAGGATGAACAAAGTATGGCCATGGTACTGCAATTAAAAGCCGCACAGGAAGCTTCCAGAAATGGGGTCAAGCGTGTCCATCTGATTTCCTATAGTTATGATGGTGCCCTGTTGGAAGAATTGTTTACTCGGGATGGCTCGGGCACCATGATTACCGATGCACATTATGAAGAGGTTCGGATGGCCAATATTCAGGATGTTGGTGGTCTGATTCGCCTGCTACGCCCCCTGGAAGAAGAAGGGATTCTGGTTTACCGTTCCCGCGAACGTCTGGAAAATGAAATTGGACAGTTTGCCGTGATTGAACGGGATGGCATGATTCTGGCCTGTGCAGCCCTCTATCCGATTCCGACCACAGGCAATGAATTACGTTCTGCAGAAATTGCCTGTGTCGCGGTAGATCCAGCGTACCGGCAATCCAACCGGGGCAGTCAGATCCTGCATTATCTGGAAGGTAAAGCCAAAGCTCTCGGAATCCAGCAGCTGTTTATTCTGACCACCCGTACAGCCCACTGGTTTCTGGAACACGGTTATGAACCGGCCTCAGTGGATGATTTACCGGACGCACGGCAGGCTTTTTATAATTATCAGCGTAGCTCCATTGTTTGCAAAAAGTCACTTTAAGTGGCTTTTTTATTGCAGCTATTGACTACTAGTCATCATTTTATTTCCAGGATAACCAGCAAGAAATCGCATTTTCATTCAAAAGAACACCGGAAAATGGAGATGAACTCTCGACTACGGCCAACAGCCAGCAAGTCTCAATGTCGTCAGCTTCTCTGTGGCTCAAGCACGGCCTATTTTGCTCAGACCTAGGGGGGGGTAAATCAGTCAAACGCTCTCAAAGCTAAGCTAGTTCTGGTATCGAAAAGGGGTTAGCATCCAGTCAGTTTAGGAACTAAAGTTACATCAAGGCTGAAGTCCATGATCTGTTATTAAATGACAGAAGCGAATAGTCGAGCTTAGCGCCAGACACCCCCCAAAAAAAGTATCTGGCTGACTAAACTGGAACCGCGGATACCACATATGCTGCTGATCTTTTTAACCCGAGTTTCTGTCCTAAAATTCAAACTGATGTTGAGTGTTTAAATGTATTTTAAGAGAGTATTTAATAATATTGGCCGAGTATTTTAAACAGGTTTCATGATTTGATTTACACTTTTTTCTTAATTAATTTTAAATAATCTTTCCCATAGCGGCTTAAATCAAACTATTATATTAATTAAGTGATAATTTAAATAATTTCATACCCTTAGTATTTTAATCATTGGCGCGCGAGTCGATGCTGATTACATCGCTTATCTACAGAATAAATCATCATGATTCAAAAAATTAGCATTGTAGTTGATGCACAAATCTGATGATTTGACGTACAATGAAAAATCCCCCTTTTTAATTGTTTTAATATTACTGATGGAACAAAAAAAGAGTACTCAAAAACGCAACCAGCTGCTGAATGCTGCACTCGATGTCTTTTCCTTATATGGTTTCAATGGCGCAAGTCTGGATGAAATCGCACAAATTGCGGAAATGCATAAGTCGAATATTTTCTACTATTACGAAAATAAAGAAGCACTGTATGTTGAGGTGTTAACTACAGTTTTACAAAAATGGCTCGCACCCCTGCAAATGCTGGAGGCTGATCTGGAACCAGAAGAAGCGATCACCAATTATTTGATGCAAAAAATTGAGGTATCGCGTACTCAACCCAAAGCCTCGCGCTTATTTGCCTTGGAAGTTATTCAGGGAGCACCGCATATTCTGGAAATTCTGAAAGGACCGCTAAAAAAGCTGGTCAAGCGCAAAGCCAAAGTCATTTCAAACTGGCAGGAACAGGGCAAAATTTCTAAAGATATTGATCCTGAATTACTGATTTTGAATATTTGGGCCTTGACGCAAAACTATGCTGATTTTGCCACCCAGATAGAAATGATCACAGGCAAAACCCTGCGGAATCGTAGCATGCACCAGCGTGTGGTCCAGCATACTGTCCACATGATGCTGTATGGCGTAATTCCCCGTAATGAAGCCTGATTGTCAGGGCTTGAATTGATTGGCATACGACCATAATAATTATGGTCGCCGACCTGCCGTTTATTTGATTTTTTGATATAAAGATAATAACTTTTGAGCACCGAGCAATAAGTTGTCTTCCCAGTCGAGCGGTGCTGCGTCATTGGCACCATCAGTAATGTATTTCACCGAAATCAGGCGTACGTCCAGTTTTTTGCACACTTTGGCCAAGGCATAGCCTTCCATATCGACCAGTTGACAGGCAACTTTAGGCTGTCCTGTTGCAAAGCTGTCTCCGGTTCCGCAAATGCCCTGCGGTAAATCGGTGAAAAAAGGTGCCAGCTTGATTGCACCTGGAAAGTGCTGATCCATGGGGGTAATGCCCACTTCAAACCCGAGTGGCGATACATCCATATCGCGCTGTACAAAGTGGCTGACTTCCACCAGTTCATGGGCATCAAAATGGGAACTGCCCGCTGTCCCCAAATTGATTAAAGTCTTGCAGCCGGTTGTCTGAATCACCTCAAAAGCTTTAAATGCCGCATTGACCTTACCAATACCGCTGTAATGCACCTCAATTCCTTCTGCCTCAAACAAACCCTTGGATTCGCTTGGCAAGGCCATAACCAACGCATGCTCGGACATAAAACACTCAATTTCAGTTTCTATAGATGGCCGCTATTAAAAAGTAAATACTTGAACGCTGCAAATAAAAAAGCTGCACCTTTTCCAGACCATTTTTTATATTTGGGTCAGGTGAGATGAATGAACGCTTGGGGAGACCAAAATGTGTGATTCCTGATCCTCTTTTAATGCAATGTTCAGCCATCACATCTAGACCCGGGTAAAGCAGACTTACTCTCAGGCCAGCGTCATAGCAGCAGGCGCAATATTCTGTCTAAAGATGTTCAACAGGTCAGAATAAAAATCCGCTTAATCGCTGATGCTATCGGTTGAAGCAAGCGTGATATTTGAAGGGCTATATATGGGCATTGAGATTATTTTCAGCATCATCCGTTCTAAGAAAAATGGAGTGGATTGTTGAAATACAGCGATTTAACTTATTTCAAAAGAATTTTAACGAAAAACTTTGCCTAAAAACACAACAAGACGAAAGCTAAAGATTATGGCAATATATAGCCTCTTCACATTTTAAGCACCTGATTTGCCCATGAAGCTGCTCCGTCTTAATGCCTTAACGCCTCGAACTGAATTAGCCAAAACTGCCGTGACCATTGGTAATTTTGACGGCGTGCATTTGGGGCATCAGGTCATGATCAGGCAGCTCAAAGCTGTCGCAGAACAGCACCAGCTTAAAACAGTGGTAATGATTTTTGAGCCACAACCTCTTGAATTTTTTAAAGGTTATGAGGCTCCACCGCGTATTTCCTCCTTACGTGAAAAGGTTGAGTATCTAACTGAACTTGGGGTCGACTATATTGCGGTGGCGAAATTCGATGAACGCTTTCGCAGCCTGAGTGCAGAAGAATTTGCCACGATTTTAAAAGACAAACTCAATGCCGATCATCTGGTCTTAGGTGATGATTTCCATTTTGGTAAAAACCGTCAAGGTAATAGTGAGTTTTTACGTGAATTTGGTTTTGAGGTAAGCAATCTCGATACCGTCGTGCTGGATGGTGAACGTGTCAGTTCCACCCGCATCCGTCAAACGCTACAAGCTGGCGATCTGGCACAGGCAGCCAAACTCTTGGGACGTCCCTATAGCATTAGCGGACGGGTGCAATATGGCGATCAAATCGGCCGTACCATTGATTTTCCCACGATTAATGTCCGCCTGAATCGGCATAAGCCGTGTCTGCATGGTATTTATGGTGTAGAGGTGGTGTGTGAAACAGAATCCCTGAAAGCCAGAGTCCAGGCAGCAGATGCCAGCAAAACCGGTATTACCGGCTATAACCCGACAGCTCTGTTTGGCGCAGGTCATGTCGGCACCCGTCCAGCCATCCAGCAAGCAGATCCGGAATGGCGATTAGAAGTACATTTCCCTGATGTTTCTGCTAATCTGTATGGCCTGTTAATGCGGGTGACATTCTTAACCTATTTACATGGCGAAAAGAATTATCCTTCGCTTGAAGCCCTAAAAGCTGGAATTGATGATGATGTCGAGAAACTGCTTGAGTTTCGTCGAAATCACCCCACATTTTCCTTTTAATATCTCATATTTTTATTGTAAAACGTGTCTGTTAAAACAACGGATTAAATTGGAAGACAACTTGCATGAGCGATAAGCAAACTCCTGAAAATGCAGTGGATTATAAAGCCACGCTAAACCTCCCAGGTACTGACTTTGCAATGAAGGCAAATCTGGCAGTACGTGAAGCGAAATGGTTAGAAGAGTGGTATGCCGACAACATTTATCAGCAGATTCGTGCGTCGCGTATTGGCAAGAAAAAATATGTGCTTCATGATGGCCCTCCTTATGCCAATGGCCAAATTCACTTGGGCCATGCGGTCAACAAGGTCCTGAAGGATATTATCGTTAAAAGCCGTGTAATGGACGGCTTTGATGCACCGTATGTACCGGGCTGGGACTGTCACGGCCTGCCGATTGAACTCAAAGTCGAAGAAAAAGTCGGAAAAGTCGGCGTCAAAGTTGATGCGGCAACCTTCCGTAAACACTGCCGTGAATATGCGTATACCCAGGTCGAATTACAGAAAAAAGACTTTATCCGTATGGGCGTGTTTGGTGACTGGGACAATCCGTACCTGACCATGAACTTCAAACAGGAAGCCGATATTGTTCGTTCACTCGGTGCGATTGCCAAAGCCGGTCACATCGAACCGGGTCTGAAACCGGTGAACTGGTGTCTGGACTGCGGCTCAGCATTGGCTGAAGCTGAAGTTGAATACGAAGATAAAAAATCTGACGCCATTGATGTCGGTTTTACCGTAGTGGATTTAGCAGATTTGTCTGCACGTTTAGGCATTGAAGTTGCTGATACAACTGATATCGTCATCTGGACCACCACACCTTGGACACTGCCGGCCAACCAGGCGGTGGCAGTGCATGCCGAAATTGAATATCAACTGGTCAAAGCCCGCGGCGAAGAAAAAGCAGATCAAAACTTCATTCTGGCAAAAGACTTGGTGGAGTCTGCAACAGAACGTTATGGCTTTGGCACAGTGGAAGTTCTGGCAGACTTTGCCGGTGCAAAACTGGAAAACCTGCAATTACAGCATCCTTTAATTGCTGAACGCCAAGTACCGGTTATTTTAGGTGAACACGTGATTGCCACCAGCGGTACCGGTGCAGTACATACTGCGCCTGGCCACGGTGTAGACGACTATAAAGTCGGCTTGCAATACAATCTGAAAGTGGATAACCCGGTGGGCGGCAATGGTGTGTATTTACCTACTTCACCTATTTTTGCAGGTGAACACATCTATAAAGCCAACCCAAAAATTATTGCTGCCCTTGCTGAGAGCCAGCAACTGTGGGCCCATGTACCGATCAAACACAGCTATCCGCACTGCTGGCGTCATAAAACCCCAATTATCTTCCGTGCTACACCGCAATGGTTTATCAGCATGGATGCCAAAGGCTTGCGCTCAAAAGCATTGAATGCAATTGAAAATGAAATCAGTTTCGTGCCGGACTGGGGTAAGAACCGGATTGAAGCAATGATCGAAGGCCGTCCAGACTGGTGTATTTCACGTCAGCGTACCTGGGGCGTGCCAATTCCATTCTTCGTGCATAAAGACACCAATGAACTGCACCCACGTACGCCTGAGCTGATTGAGGAAGTGGCTCAACTGATCGAAAAAGAAGGCATTGATGGCTGGTATAACCGGGATGCTTCTGAATTCATCGGCGCCGATGCAGAACATTACAATGCAGTTCGCGATACCCTAGACGTGTGGTTCGATTCTGGTACAACGCACTTTGCCGTGCTACGTGAACGCGAAGAACTGACTGATCCTGCTGACTTGTATCTGGAAGGTTCAGACCAGCATCGTGGCTGGTTCCAGTCTTCATTGCTGACCTCGATTGCCATCAATGAACGTGCACCCTACAAAGGTTTGTTGACGCATGGTTTCGTAGTTGATGAGAAAGGCCGCAAGATGTCCAAATCTTTGGGCAACATCATTACCCCACAAGACATCATTAAAGATATGGGTGCAGACGGCTTACGTTTCTGGATTGCCTCTGCCGACTACCGTTATGAAATGACTGCCGGTAAAGAAATCTTTAGCCGTGCATCTGATGGTTACCGCCGTATCCGTAACACCCTGCGTTTCTTATTAGCCAATCTGAATGGCTTTCAACCGTCAACAGATGCCTTGCCTGTCGATCAATTGATCGCGCTGGATCAATATATTCTGCAACGTGCGACGGACGTGCAAAAAACTATTCAGCAAGCCTATGAAGATATGAATTTCCATATCGTGACCAGTGCATTGACTAACTTCTGTATCAATGACTTGGGTGGTTTCTATCTCGACATCATCAAAGATCGTCAGTACACCACCAAAGCCGATTCACAGGCCCGTCATTCGGCGCAAACTGCGTTGTACCATCTGGTCCAAGCCTTTGTACGCTGGATGGCACCGATTTTAAGCTTTACTGCGCAAGAGGCGTGGCCTCTGATTCCTGAGCAGGCAGAAAAATATGTGTTTACAGCAGAATGGTATGAGATTCCAGTGGCATCAACTGCGAACCTGATAACAGAAGCAGAATGGCAGACCCTGATTTCAGTAAAATCTGCGGTGAACAAGTTTATTGAAGCTGCACGCGGCGCCAAAACTGTAGGTTCAAACCTGTCGGCCAAAGTTGAGCTGTGGGCCAATGATGAACTGAAAGCGGTCCTGGATAAACTGGATGATGAACTGCGTTTTGTTCTGATTACCTCACAAGTGATCGTCAACGACTTTGATGCTGCACAGGGCGAAGCTTCTGATCTGGCAGGGCTGAATGTAAAAGTTTCAGCTGCCGATGGAGAGAAGTGTGTACGCTGCTGGCATGTACTGCCTGATGTGAATACCCATGTGTCACATCCAGGTCTCTGTGGTCGTTGTATTATTAACCTTCCAACAGGCCAAGGCGAAGAGAGAAAATATGCCTAATCCACAGCATAAAAAGGGCTTATTCCAGTTCTATCCGCACAATTTGTGGTGGATCGGACTGGCAATTCTGGCCATTATTCTGGATCAATGGACTAAATGGATTGCCGTTACGCATCTGAATTACGCAGATCCGATTCCGGTGCTGCCCTTTTTAAACTGGACATTACTGCATAACTATGGCGCTGCCTTTAGTTTTCTGTCCGATGCAGGCGGTTGGCAACGTTATTTCTTTACTTCACTGGCAGCTTTGGTGTCTATCATTTTCGTGTTCTGGCTGATGCGTATGCCTAAACACATGAAGGTATTACCCTTGGCTATTGCCCTGATTCTAGGCGGTGCCATTGGGAATCTAATTGATCGTATCTATTTGGGTTATGTGGTCGATTTTATTCACGTGTATTACCAAAATAGCCATTTCCCTGCTTTTAATATTGCAGATAGTGCCATTACTTTGGGCACGATTCTGATGCTGATCGATACGTTTTTCCTGGAAAAACACCGAATTCAACGTGCACAGGCGCAACATGACTGATTTTATTCATCCTAACGAGGAAACTCGTGTTGAAGACGGCTCTAAAGTCGAGCTTCATTTTTCGGTCGCTATTGAAAATGGCGTAGAAATTGACAATACCCGCAGCCGTGAAGCACCGGTAAGCCTAACGATTGGAGATGGCAACCTGTTACCAGGCTTTGAAAAGGCCTTGTTTGGTCTGCGTGCCGGTGACCGCCGTACGGTCAGTTTGCCACCAGAGGATGCTTTTGGTCCATGGAACCCGGAAAATGTACAGAAATTCGATACAGTCAAGTTTGGCGAACGTCCAATCGAAGGCCATATGATCGAGTTTGAGGACAAGGCTAAAACTACCCTGTACGGTGTAGTAAAATCGGTCAATGATGATATTACCGAGGTGGATTTCAACCATCCACTGGCTGGCAAAAATATTACGTTTGAAGTGGAAATATTCAAGGTCACACCTGCAGGCCAGCAGGGTGTCAAATTGATGTAAAACTTCCCTCCTTCTCTAATATTTAAAAAAAGCTCCTGAAGGAGCTTTTTTTAAAATCCATACAAACTTCTGCTACTGCATCTTGGTAAAATCGATTAGGGTGGCACTCTCTCCTCATAAGAAAAGGAAAAACCATGAAAATCTATATTATTGTGGGCAGCATTCGTGAAAGCCGTACCGCCATTAAAGTCGCTCACTGGGCCTTAGAGGAAATTAAAAGCCAAGGGTTTAGCACGGTAGAAGCTGAAATTGTCGATCTAAAAGAATGGGATTTACCTCTGTTTGCTGGTGCCAATCTGCCTTTGACCGGAATTTATGACCAGCCTAAACAGCAGGATTGGGCCGATAAGATTGCACTTGCTGATGCCTTTATTTTTATTAGTCCGGAATATAATCATGGTTATAGCCCTGCCCTGAAAAATGCACTGGATTATCTCGCTAAAGAATGGCAAGGCAAACCTGCTGCCTACGTGAGTTATGGTGCCACCAATGGTTCACGATCGATTGACCAGATTCGCCAAGTGGCCACCCAGCTCGGTATGATAGATACCAATGCTGTGATCGAAATCCGTGACATCTTTAACCGAAATAAGGATTATTCTTTCCAAGGCAATCAGTTTGATACTAAAAACCTGAAATCTGCACTGGATAAGCTGATTCAATATGTCAGTGCTTAAGTGAATGGTCGATGCCGAACTCTGCTCTGACCTACCACAGTATTTACCAAACTGCAGTATTTAGCAGAGTAAGCAGAGACTTATATTGAGAACCTACCAAGACAAGGCGTCTTGCAATAACAATAAAAATAGCACTAGCAAAAGGCTATGCAGTATCACAGCAGTGATCCTTCAAAATCTGAAAAGGCCCTAACAACAGTAAGGGCCTTTTTCTTTGATCTTGAGAGTAGAAAAGGTATTTTCGCCTTCAACAGGAATAAGTTGAGTGGTGAAGCAGATAGCTGATACTTGAGTATCGAAAATATCATTAGTTTTAAAAAAATTAAGGTGTTTTCATCTTGAGCAGGCCCGCTCGCTGACCATCTTCAATTACCCACAAATGACCTGCCTTAGCCTGAATAACACCGCGTATACGCTGTTTCATATCCAGACGTTGGACTTCCTTCACTGGAGACTGTGCAGTATCTACCACAATAATGGCTTTAGAAGACAAACCACTAATAATGGCTTTATTTTTCCAGGCTGGAAACATATTGCCTGTATAAAACAGCAGATCTGAAGGAGAAATCACAGGCGTCCAGTCCAGCACAGGGGCTTCAAATTCCGGACGGGTATGGTGATCAGGGATCGGCTTACCATTATAATGGTCGCCATTCGAGACCAGAGGATAACCGTAGTTTTTACCTTTGATCACTTTATTCAGCTCATCTCCCCCCTTAGGTCCCATTTCAATCACCCAGAGTTTCCCTCGTGGGTCAAATGCCATACCTAAGGGATTACGATGCCCTAAGCTCCAAATTTGTTGTGCAATCGTTCCCTGACTCATAAATGGATTATCTTTAGGGATAGATCCATCATCATTCAGGCGAATTATTTTGCCAGCATTGGATTGCAGATCCTGTGCGGGATCAAATTGCTGGCGCTCACCAGAACTGATCCAGAGTTTACCATCCGATCCGAATAACAGACGGTGCGCATAATGCCCCTGTCCTTTAAATTTAGGTACTTGAGTCCAGATACGCTTCACTTCTGTCAGCCGGTTTTGATTTAAATCCAGCCGGCCACGAATCACCACTGCACCATATCCGCCCTGTCCATGCTCGGCATAACTGAGATATATCCACTGGTTCTTGGCAAAATCAGGATGCAAGGCAACATCGCCCAAACCACCTTGTCCACCATAAGCGACCTTGGGAAGATCTTGAATCGTTTGGCTGTTACGATTTTTTGGATTAAACAGCTTTAATTGTCCTGCTTTTTCAGTGATCAATAAACGCTGATCGGGCAATTCAACCAAGGCCCAAGGTTCATTAAACTCCGCAATTTTTTCGACTGTGTAGGACGGGGAAACCGTAATGGGATGAGCAGATTGAGCAGCATTGGACCTTACGGTAGCAGAATCAGTAGCTCTGCCTGAAGGTGAAGGATTCTCTGCATGGCAGCCTACCAATACTAAAGCACAGCAACTGATCAGACATTTTCTGTAAACCTGTACCGACATTTTATATTCCCTCTTTTAGTTTTTATCTTGGCTTTTAACTTAACACTGAAAATAAAAAAAGAGCAGCGAGAACGTTAATTAGAAGACCTGGCAGATTGATTTTTATTTTTCTTTTTATAAAAAAAGAAATCCCCCTGCTTTTTAGCAGGGGGATTTTGAATAATGAGCTGGCGATGACTTACTCTCACATGGGTAAC
>NZ_JAMXYB010000018.1:0-51238 GCF_024129495.1 Acinetobacter sp. S4400-12
AGCCTTGTTTTATAACATTTTGTCTTGATAACCAATATGTTACAAATACAAGGCTTTTTTTTATACTCTTTTTTATATCGAACTCAGGTTACCTAGATCACAATATAAATGATAATGAGAATAAATATTATTTTCAAACTCTATAATTTCCAGCTATAATTTTCGTAATTTTGTATAAACCACTTTCATCTGACGCCCATGTTAAAAAAAATGTTTTTCCAAATCCACTGGTTTCTGGGGATTAGCGCTGGTTTGATCCTTTCCATCATGGGAGTCACTGGGGCTATTTATTCTTATGAGCAGCAAATCTTAAAATGGATAAATACTGACAGTTATGTGGTTCAGATACAAAATCAACCAAAACTAAGCCCGGCTGAGCTATATCTACGCTTCCAGCAAAACCAGCCTGAGGCCAAAATTAATAGCGTTACGGTGGCCAGCGATCCGGCTGCATCCAGCACAGTGAATATCGCCAAAGAAGGTGCACGACGCGGCCAGAATATTATGCTGAATCCCTACACGGCCGAAGCCCTGCCTGAGCTTAAAGGCCGTGAGTTCTTCCAGTTTGTTCAGCAGTTACACCGCTATTTAACATTGGGTCCATTCGGCAAGCAAATTACCGGTGCCTGTACCCTGATGCTCATCTTCTTCGTACTGTCCGGCCTGTATTTGCGTTGGCCCAAACGCCACTCAATTAAACAGTGGTTTCTGGTTAAGCCGAAGTTAAAAGGCCGAAATTTTATCTGGGATTTACATGCCGTAGTTGGAACTTGGGTAGTCATTTTCTACCTGCTGCTCGCATGCACCGGCCTGTACTGGTCGTATGACTGGTGGCGTAATGGCATGTTTAAAGTATTAGGAGTCGAGCGTCCTCAACCAACCATGCAGGCCAATGCCAATCAGGGTCGCAGTGGTAAAAATACTGAAAACACTCTGCCTCCAGAAACAACTGTGCAGATACTGGAGCAAAGCTGGATGGGTTTTAATACAGAATTCTCCGATAGATACTCGAGCGTGACGTTTACTCTTCCGAAAAAAGCCAATGGTAAAATAGAGTTGAGTTTCGTGGACCCGATCCCCCAGCATGAACGTGCGCGAAATACGGCAAGTTATCATTATTCTGATGCTAAGTTTTATGATGTCCAGCTCTATAAAGATAAAAAGTTAAATGAAAAAATCATGAGCAGTATGCTGCCCGTCCACCGGGGGAGCTTCTTTGGTCCGGTCTACCAGTTCTTAGTCATGCTGGCAGCTTTAACAATGCCTCTATTCTTCGTGACCGGCTGGATGCTGTATCTGAAACGCCGTAAACAGAAGAAACTGACGTTGGCTGCCCGTCAAAGTGCTAATGCCATTCCTTTAGATTCAAATACCACCCCCTGGCTGATTGCCTATGCTTCACAAACCGGTGTCTCCGAGCAGTTGGCCTGGCGTACCGCAACCGCCTTACAAGAAGCGCGTCAACCGGTTAAAGTTAAAACAGTACAGCAGTTAAGCCTGAGTGATCTGCAACAGGCTGAACAGGTGTTATTTGTTGCCAGCACCTATGGTACCGGCGAAGCACCGGATCTGGCTGCATCTTTTGAGAAAAAAATCCTGTCTGCAAAAACCGATCTCAGTCATCTCAGTTATGCAGTTCTGGCACTCGGCTCCCAGGAATATCCAGACACCTATTGCAGTTTTGGCCATCGTATTGATGCATGGCTGCAGCAGAATGCCGCCACACCATTATTCCCGACCATTGAAGTGGATAATGCCAATCATGAGCATATCCAGCAGTGGAATCAGGCACTGGCACAGGTCACGCAACTGGAATTACAAGCCATGCGCATTGACAAGACTTTTGATTCATGGACTTTGCATCAACGTGAGCTGCTCAATCCGGGCAGTCTGGGTGCGCCAGCCTTTAGTATTGAACTGACTCCTCAGCATGAAGCCATCTGGCAGGCAGGTGATATTGCCGAGATTCAGCCCGGCAATAGCCCTGAGCGGATTCAGGCCTTCCTTAATGAACATCAGATTGCAGCTGGTACACAGGTCCCATCTCTGCAACAAAGCATTGAACAGGCGCTTTGGGATCGTGACCTGACTCAAGCCAAGCCTTTTGACTCTCTGGAGCAGCTACTTGAGCAATTACCTGTTCTGCCTACCCGGGAATATTCGATTGCCAGCATTCCCAGCCAGCAGGTTTTACGCCTAGTGGTTCGTCAACAAAGCGATGCCCTAGGCCGCTTCGGTCTGGGATCAGGCTGGCTGACCGAGCATGCGCCGTTAGATACTTCAATTGCCTTACGTATCCGTAACAATGAATCCTTCCATCTGGTGGATGATAACCGTCCAATTATCTGTATTGGTAATGGTACTGGCATTGCCGGCCTACTCAGCCTGCTGAGCGCACGTAATCGTCAGGACTATACACAAAACTGGCTAATCTTCGGCGAGCGCCAGCGTGAACACGATTTCTTCTTTGCAGAAACGATTCAGGCATGGTTACAGATGGGCACACTGCAACGTCTGGATCTGGCCTTCTCTCGCGACCAGCCGGAAAAAGTCTATGTACATCATAAGCTGCGTGAACAGGCAGAAGAACTAAAAACCTGGATTGCTCAGGGTGCAGTGATTTATGTATGCGGTAGCATTAATGGCATGGCCAGTGATGTTGATCAAGCCTTGATCGAGATTCTCGGAGAAAGTAGTGTCGATCAATTACGCCAGGATGGTCGTTATCGTCGTGATGTGTATTAAAACGATATAAAATCAAAAAACCGGGCAAAGCTGTCCGGTTTTTTATTGCATACAGAGATGACAACTTAATCTGTTCTTAAACAATCAGGAAATAAAAATTTCCAGTCAACTTAAACACAGCCTGAGCTTGATCTTTACGGTGCTACTGCTCATGAACGGGGTCTGGACAGCCCCTCCCACTTTAAACAACTGTCCGGACAGCGCAGCAGCATATGTCCAGCCATATCCGGATAACTTGATGATTATCACGGGCGGACTCAGCTTTCAGGAAAAATATACCGAAGCTCAATGCATGGACCACTATCTGCGTACCACCTATCCACAGCTTCGCAATCAGATCATACCGGAAGACCGCAGCACCAGCACTGCACAGAATCTACTGTATTTACAAATAGTCTTAAAGCAGGATCTCAGACCCGACCGCCATTGTCACCAACGGTTTTCATACGCCACGCGCCCGTGCGATTGCCCGACATGAGGGCTATCAGCATGTCATCAACCTCAGTTCCACCATTCCCCTGTGTATTTGCTATCACTTCTGGTTAGGCGAATAGTTGGTGTTGATGAGTGGCTCTTCAATGGATATGAGGGTCTATTTAAAATAAATTCTAATGTAAACGGATCTGCCGCGGCAACGGCAGATCCAGATTTTTAAACAGTTCGGGTTTTTGTATATAGATCTGATAGAGATAATTTTTAATATCAAGCAGTAACTTTTCTGGCGCCACCAGAATATTTTGCCCTTCCGGAGTTAAATCCAGTGAAAGAATGGTCTTTTCCTGACGCAAAAAAGGAATGACTTTCTCAACAAAATCCTTGAGACTGATTTCCTGGACCTGATAATTGGCCCAGTTGTCTTTTATCAGCAGCCTGGCCAAACCCTTGCTTTGCCAGCTGGCAAAAGCCCGCTGTCCGGTCGGAGTCGCACAAAGTGCCCAGCCGTCTTGATAAAGTGCAAAAATGCCTGCATTGGCGACAATCGCTTCAATATACTGTTTATAGGCATATTTGGGATCGTAAGCAGAATTTTGGGTTTTTGAGGCGGCTTTGCGCTGATATGGATTTCTCATGGCCATGAAATCTTCAAATTATTATAGACTTTGGATTCTATGGAATAATCAGATTTTAGGCAAGAAAGATATGGTGGGCGCTGACGGGATCGAACCGCCGACATTCTGCTTGTAAGGCAGACGCTCTACCAACTGAGCTAAGCGCCCTGAGGAATAAAATAGCAGGGCTATTTTATGACGCAAGACCAACAAGTCTTGGTATGAATATCTTAAACTCAGGAATTTAAGCAGAATGATCTTAGGATGGCGCAGCGGACGGGGCTCGAACCCGCGACCCCCGGCGTGACAGGCCGGTATTCTAACCAACTGAACTACCGCTGCATCGCAAAAGAATCTGGTGGGCGCTGACGGGATCGAACCGCCGACATTCTGCTTGTAAGGCAGACGCTCTACCAACTGAGCTAAGCGCCCTGATAAAGAGTGTCAATCTTTAGTTTTATTAAATCTAAGCTCAGGGACCTAAATCTAATTTCTCTTGAGATGGCGCAGCGGACGGGGCTCGAACCCGCGACCCCCGGCGTGACAGGCCGGTATTCTAACCAACTGAACTACCGCTGCATCGCAAAAGAATCTGGTGGGCGCTGACGGGATCGAACCGCCGACATTCTGCTTGTAAGGCAGACGCTCTACCAACTGAGCTAAGCGCCCTCAAAAGGTCAATCATGTAAATGGCGCAGCGGACGGGGCTCGAACCCGCGACCCCCGGCGTGACAGGCCGGTATTCTAACCAACTGAACTACCGCTGCACTTACACAATGTCACTATTGCGGCAAACGAATATCAAGATCTTAAAGTGGCGCAGCGGACGGGGCTCGAACCCGCGACCCCCGGCGTGACAGGCCGGTATTCTAACCAACTGAACTACCGCTGCACTATAAGGTCTCAACGTGAAAGAAGCTTGGTGGGCGCTGACGGGATCGAACCGCCGACATTCTGCTTGTAAGGCAGACGCTCTACCAACTGAGCTAAGCGCCCTTTCTAAACGTCTTCATCGTTTGATGAGGTGCATTATAGAGAATCCTCACAGACTGTCAAACGCTTTTCTGACTGTTTTCCACTTTTTCAGTGTGAGTGATTAAAAAATAGGTTAATTGTTAAAAAAAACAATACTTTTTGTTTATTTTTTAAGTTTATAGCAAATTTCAAGTGCTTTCTGTGAGCAGCGATCTGCACTTTTTCAGCTCTTAAATGAAAATTTAGGCCAGCACTTACCGAAAACGTCAAGACTGCTGAAAGATTATACAGGGCCTCAAAACTCTTCAGGTGGTAATCCTGTAATTCAAACATTTTCAGTCTTTCTCTAGTTTTAATATTTTATGATCCAGTCCTGTTGCTAACTTTCCTTTCCCTATATTTCCTTCAGACCATCCAGCAGTGAATTTAACACTCAGGACTTATTCACCTGGTGAAAATAAGTGATATTTCATCTGATTTTATTCATTCATCTGTCTTACTTTTAAAGATTCAGGTTCAATCTCCAGCGGCTGTTCCGAAAGATAGACCAGTGCGTCTTCATTCACCAGACGAAACAGCTCTGCTATATCTGCATTGCGCATCCGGATACAGCCATGTGACCTCGGCGTACCCATTGGTTCTGAATCTGGTGTGCCATGAATATAGATATAACGCTGATAGGTATCGCAGCCTTCGCCCTGATTAAAGCCGGCTTCCAGACCACAAAGCCACAAAATACGGCTTAAAATCCAGTCCCGCTCAGGAAACTGGGCTGCCAGCTCAGCATCATAAATCTCACCCGTGGCCTGACGGGCAATAAATACACTGTTTAAAGGCATTTCCTGACCAAATTTTTCTACCACCTTATGCCAGCCACGCGGGGTCTTGCCACTATTTTCAGTTTCACCTATCCCGTTTTTTCCACTTGAAATCAGATAGCTTTTATTGAAGCGCGGCAAATGCAGTTTTTGCTGGGCTAAATCAATCAGAATTTCGGCCTGAGCCAGCTGTAACTTATTCATGACTTATCATTCTCGGTCTTTTTCTTGATTAAAGAAGATACGGAGGTAGCGATCTGCTCATGTTGCTGGCTCTCTGGCTGGGGTTCAGGACGGCGCCATAACCAAATAACCACAATCAGCAAGATGATATCAGTAAAGATTTTGACAGCGACAGGTGCTGGGGTCACCAGCATAATGATTCCACTGATCAGCATCATGATACTGGCCAACCATTTGGCCTTACGAGGCACCGTACCATTGGCTCGCCAGGCGCTAAGTGTAGGCCCATATTTTGGATGGTTAAGTAGCCATTCATCCATCTGTGGCCAACCTTTAGAAGCCGCCCAGGCAGCCAGAATTAAAAAGACTGTTGTTGGCATACCCGGCAAAAATGCACCGATAAAACCTAGGATCACAAACACCACCACTAGGCTTCGCCAAAACAACATTTTCATAAATCAGTCCCAACCCCGGAATTAGGGTAGTATAAAGTGTTTTTATCTGCTCTCCGTTATATTTCTGCACTTTCACAGGTCACGTGATGCCCTTTTCCCGTCTAAATCAAAATTTTGTAGAAACATGGCAATGCTATCAGCACCCTTTGGTACGACAACTGGCCTTCGCTGTCGGCAGCCCCAACATCCTGTCCGGACTCCCAGATGAGCTGACGATTGTGCATGGTTTTGAGCTACACAATAACCAGCACTGGCAGCAGCATCTACAGCACTATCATCCGCGCCTGAAATATCTAGATCAGCATCCACAAGAACTGGAAGATTTTGTCGGGCAACTGAAAAGCACCCGGCTCGGCCTGCGCTTTGAAATGCTGATCTGGTTCTGGTTATTGGATGATGCCTATCATCCTTACCAGCTTTTAGGACATAGTATTCAGAAAATTGACGGCGCCAAAACACTGGGTGAGCTGGATTTTTTAATGTTAAATAGCGATAGCGGTCTGGTTGAGCACTGGGAAATCGCCCTGAAATATTATCTGGCTGAGGCCGATTTCAGCCTGCCACACTGGTATGGCCTGAATCGCAGCGATACTTTAATCCGGAAAATGAAGCATTTTACCCAGAAACAGTTTCAGTTTACCGAGGCGCTTGGGCATCCTATCCAACAACGTTTTTGTGTGATTAAGGGCCAGCTTTATCTACCACTTCATCGTGCTGATCAGCCCCTGCCCGCATGGATAAATACTGGACGGCGTCTGGGTTTATGGGGACAGCAGATTCCCGATCCCAGCTCCGGTTTTTATCGTCTGCAACGACATGAATGGATTTATCCAAATGCTCAGCCGAGCAGTTTAAAGCCATATTGGTGGACAGATGGATTATATAAAAAAGCAGATCAAGAAGATTTTTATATGTACCGCAATCCCTTACTACTTCCTTTATCTACACATAAGTCACTATAAAACATTACATCTATTAACCGAAGCACTATGAAAACCTCATGTTTTTTAGAACATATATTTTCTAATCTAAGTTCCACATCATAATAATTTTATTATTGATTATATGGAGATGATGATGAAAAAAATTCTTGCTACTTCATTGCTAATGGCTTTTGTATTGACTGGTTGTAATACGTTCAAAGGTCTGGGAAAAGACGTTTCCAAAGCTGGAGATACTGTCACTAATACTGCGGAAAAAACGTCTGAAGAAATCCGTCACAATTAAGTTTTTTCAAGTACCAGGAAGCCCTATCTACGATAGGGTTTTTTTATATGGCATATTCACATTCCAGCTTATATTCCCCTATTATAGAAGCCATAAATTTACCCACTTAAGAATACCCTATGGACTCTTCTGCCACTCTAGACTTAAGCCTGCAACTGTTACGCCAGCCTTCTATTACCCCTCTGGATCATGACTGCCAGACGATCATGGCGGAACGTTTAAAGCAGATCGGCTTTCATATTGAAGCCATGCGCTTTGAAGATGTGGATAATATCTGGGCGCGTAAAGGAACAGAAGACCCAGTATTCTGCTTTGCTGGCCATACGGATGTGGTACCTACAGGAAATCTGGAAGCCTGGAACTCGGACCCATTTCAGCCAGAAATCCGTGATGGCAAGCTCTATGGTCGTGGCAGTGCAGATATGAAAACAGCGCTAGCTGCTATGGTGGTGGCCACTGAGCGTTTTGTAGCAAAATATCCAAATCATAAAGGCTCGATTGCCTATCTGATTACTTCAGATGAAGAAGGTCCCTCCATCAATGGTACGGTGAAAGTCATTGAAACGCTGGAGGCACGCAATGAAAAAATCACTTGGTGTCTGGTGGGCGAACCATCAAGCACACATCAACTCGGCGATATTATCAAAAATGGCCGTCGCGGTTCATTAAATGCCCATCTAACGGTTAAAGGCAAACAAGGCCATGTGGCTTATCCACAGCTTGCAGTGAATCCGATCCATACTGCCTCTCAAGCTATTGCAGAATTATGTAATACGGTCTGGGATCATGGCAATGCCTATTTCCCGGCTACTTCTTTCCAGATTTCCAATATCAATGCCGGTACGGGTGCAACCAATGTGGTACCGGGCAGCATGGAACTGCTGTTTAACTTCCGTTATTCCACCGAAGTGACTGCCGAAGAACTTAAGGCACGTACCTTTGAGATTCTGGACCGTCATGGGGTGGAGTATGACATTTCCTGGACATTGTCTGGCTTGCCATTTCTGACCCCGGTGGGCGAACTGGTAAATGCTGCCAAGAATGCCATTTTGAGTGTGAAAGGTCGTGAAGCCGAACTGTCTACCTCTGGTGGGACCTCGGACGGCCGCTTTATTGCCCCTACTGGAGCTCAGGTGCTGGAGCTTGGGGTACTGAACGCCACCATCCACCAGATCAATGAACATGTAGATATTGCCGATCTAGAGCCACTGGCTGAAATTTATGAGCAGATTCTGGTGAACTTACTGAGCCACTAAGCGCTAGATGAAGACATAAAAAAGGAACTCCGTAGAGTTCCTTTTTTATGTCTATATTCTTATAGACCGAGTGTAGCCTGAATATGTGCCATATTCGGGATATGGAATAACTGTTCTGCCATACGGACATACTGGAATACGGCAGGATCATGATCGGACTGCTCCGCATCCACCACTTCAGAAATACGTAAACGGATCGTTTTTGGCATTTCATTGCACATCAGGGCAAAACGCTGGTAGATTTCATCCCCTTCAATCACCAGGGCAACTCCCTGTTGCTGAGAAGGCTCATTCACCGCATAGACCGGCAGTTTGGCTTCATGCCACTCTACGGTTTTGACTTGGGTTGAACTATCCAGCGCTGACAAAACAATATTTTGCGGTAATAGCATCGGCGCTTTGCCGTGACAGTCAATAATATAAGCATCAATAAATCCGGTAGAGACCGTAATTAAATGCTGTAATTCCTGCTGACTAATCTGATCAGCCATCGTGCTGCTTAAGTTACTCTGACTCATCTATGACCCCTGTTGTACTGCAATGATTTCCTGAATATTCTCCAGCAACTCTGCTTCCTGGAACGGTTTACCCATATAGTGAGTAACCCCCAGACTGAACGCCCGTTCGCGATGTTTTTCACCGGTTCGCGATGTGATCATGATAATTGGCAGGTTACGGTGAATATCATGGTGACGAACTAGGTTGGTCACCTCGAAACCATCCATACGCGGCATCTCAATATCAAGCAGCATCAGATCCGGACGGATATTTTCAAGCTGCTCAATCGCATCGACACCATCTTTCGCCGTTACCACATCATAACCCTGACGCTCTAGCAGACGTGAAGTTACCTTACGCACTGTCACCGAATCATCCACAATCATCACCAGACGACGTGTATTTGAGTAGCGTGAACTATCACGATGATCTTGCAACTGTTTCAGACGCTGAGTGGTTTGAATCTGACGGGCAATATTCTGACCATCCAGAATCAGACAGACCTGACCATCACCAAGAATCGTTGCACCAGCCACTACGCCAATATTGGCAAACTGCTGACCCACTGGTTTCACGACAATCTGGGCACGTGAGCCGACCAGCTGATCAACCAGCAAGGCAATGGTCTGACCACTATTGCCTTTGATCAGCAGTACCGGAAGTGAATGACCGATATTGTTCAGACGTGGAATTGGCTGATTAGCAACAAATTCGGACAAAGAACGTAGCTTGTAATTTTCATTATCAATCTTGAAGTGGTCATCTTTACTATTAAAGTAAGTTTCCAGTGTTGACGGCGCAATACGGACAATACGGTCAATCTGGGCCAGTGGAATGGCATATTGCTGATCACCCACTTTCACCATCAGGGCATCGCTGACCGCCACTGTTGTAGGAACGCGAATGCTGAAGGTGGTTCCCTTGCCTAATTCGGATGTCACCGAGACATGACCGCCGAGCAGCTTGATCTGACTTTGTACGGCATCCAGCCCGACCCCACGACCGGAAATCTGGGTGACCGCTGTGGCAGTACTAAAGCCAGGATGGAAAATCAGCTGCAAGATTTCTTCCTGATCCAGCATCTGATCTTCTTTGATAAGACCCAGGCCAAGAGCCTTTTCCCGAATCTTTCCGGCATCAATGCCTTTACCGTCATCACTGAAGGAAACGATAACATCTGTTCCTTGGCGGCTAATATTTAATACAATAGCGCCCACTTCCGGCTTGTGCAGTGCAAGACGCTCAGCGCGATCTTCCAGACCATGGTCAATCGCATTACGCAGCATATGCTCAAATGGAGTCACCAGACGTTCCAGAATATTACGGTCCAATTCGCCTTCATTATTTTGTACGATTAATTCAGCAGGACGGCTCAAGCTGGTCGATGTCTGACGTACAATACGTTGCAAGCGCGGCAGCATGCGGTCAAATGGAACCAGACGGGTACGCATCAGGCTCTCCTGAATCTCGGCCTGAATCCGTGACTGTTGCAATAACAAGCCTTCAGTTTCCCTAATCTTGTCTGCCAGGGTACTTTTGAAATCCACCAAGTCAGATGCCGACTCCGCCAGAGATTTAGACAGCTGGTTCAAAGAAGAATATTGGTCCATTTCCAGTGGGTCAAAGTCTGCATAACGCGAGTTTTCTGAACCGTGTTTGGCAATAATCTGGGATTCCAGCTCACCTTCCATTCGGCGTAACTGATCAGCCAGACGCTTGATCGCAAGCTCCATCTCGTTCAGGGTATTGCCCAGCTGCCCCAAATCCATTTCGATACGGGAACGGTTAATCGCGTTCTCACCCGACAGGTCGATCATCTTCTCCACCAGATCGGCCGAGATACGGATCATCTCATTGCTGGTATCGCCCGTACCTGTATGCGCCCACTCACCCATCATCTGAGGTGGTTCAGTACCATCACCTTCTATAAATTCGAAACTAGGAACCGCAGCCAGATGTTCAGTTTTGGCCAGGTGTTCAGGCAATTGTGCCGTTACATCTACATACTGGATCTTTGCCAGACCGCTTTGAATCTGCTCAACATTGCTATAGTCGCGCTGGAAAATTGCCTGTTTTAGCCAGGCCAGCGTTTTTTGCAACAGGCCATCATACGCATTCGAGTTAAAATGATAGACTGCGAACTGCTCGAAAGTAGTTTCCAGCTCATAGGCAATGCTCGCAACCGTTTCATTGTCAATCATACGTGCGCCACCTTTAATACTGTGGGCGGCACGTTGTAATTGTAGTAACAAGCTACGGTCGCTACGCTGTTCAAACCATTGCTTCAGCAGTTTTTCTGCATTGTCGAGAACCTCTTCAGATTCTTCTAGGAAGCTTTCTTCAACGATAGATTTCAGCTCATCCTCTGCCGAAAGCTCGGCAGTAACTGCCACTACTTCAAGACCAGATTCTATTGCTGCCGGTTTTTCAGATATCAGCTCATCAGTGCTGTCATCAGCAGTTTCAACTATCAACTCATTTGCTAAATCACCCAGCGCATCAGCCTGCGCTGTATTCTTCAGCTCAACACTTGCTGGTACTCCCGTTTCAACAGGTGTCTCAACCGCCTGTCCTGCTGCCAGCGTCTGAATATTTTGCAGAATTGCAATTGCTTCAGGTGCCGGATAGTCAATGCCTTCATCACGCATCGCCTGGATACGGTCAGAAACGTTGTCCTGTACCAGACGAATCATCTGGATTAAGGCGGGAGTGACCTGAATTTGCTGGCGAATAATCCGCTCATAAATACTTTCCAGTTCATGCGCAATTGCACCAATATGTGACGCCATAATCATGTTTGCGCCCCCTTTCAAGGTATGCAAATGGCGCATCAGATTATTTAATGAAGCCGTGTCATTTTGTTTTTTGGTCCAGCTATTCAGGTCTTCATCAATACTGACCAACAATTCATCTGCTTCTTCCAGGAAAATATTCAGCAGGTCTTCATCAAAGTCACGCTGTGCCTCACTACTTTCAATCAGCTGACGGTCTGCGGCAATCCGCTGGCTTAATACAGCAAAATCCACACTCCCCGTAGTAGCAGCTTCAGCTAATGGCTCTGCTTGAGCGAACGTATTTTCTATCGGAGTTTCTGTACACTCATCCTTCAAGATTTCCAGATCCTGCTGTACAAATGCCGACAGTTCGCCCAGGGTCTTATGCACTTGTTCGCTTAAGATCACCCGCTGTCCCGCTGCCAGTGTATCGAACAGATGGATGAATTCCTGATGCGCCTGTGCAAACAGCTCATAAGCATAATTACTGCCGAGCAGTACCGGCTTTTCCAGTAAGGCATCATAGGCCAGTTTCAGATCAGCAGTAAACTCATGGATGCCAAGTGCTGCGCGATTATCGGTATGTGCAAGCAGTTCCGCTGCCTGCTGGCTTAAAGCCTGAATATATTCCGGATAATCCATCTGGGCACGTTTATCAAACTCAAACTCGGCATCCAGCAACAGATCAATATTCAGCTCAACCAGTTTGGAAACCAGACCTTGAGTTTCCGGACGATCTGCTTCACTGGCTGCATAGCCATAATCATCCCAAACCTTGATGAAAGTAGCATAGACCTTGTTCAGGGCTTCCTGCTCACTCTGGCCCAATAAATGCAAATAGTCACTGATAAATTCAGCATACTGGATCAATAAAGCCGTCTCTTTAGAGGTCGAAACGATTTCATCCTGTACCAGGGTTTTAAACAAATGTTCTACTTTGGAGCTGGCATCAAAAATCTGCTCGATTTGCGCCATGGATGAACTGCCACGTAAAGTATGAATGGCACGAATCAGGGCATTATAATCCTGAGTTTTTTCATCTTCATTGCCCAGGAATCTGGCAATTGTTTCAAGATGCTCTTCTGCTTCTTCAATAAAGATTGCGACAGTTTCATCAATATCATTCTGAGCCATCGTGTCCTGATTTTCAGCGGCCTGTTCTGGACTAAGTGAAGTACTATCAAGCTCGCTGCTGGAACTGTCTGCCAATTCAAGACCTGTGATCTGGCCTTCAGCCGTCAAGCTGTCTGCCAACTGCAAGAGTTCTTCTAGAGCTGGCTCAGGTGAAATTTGTTGTTGTAATTGTTGTCCCAACAGGATGACTGGGCGCAAATCAACATCCAGCTCCCGCACCTGCTTAAATTTTGGATATAAAACAAACTGGTAAATATTCAGTACAGCTTTGGCATATTGCTGAATCACCGGTGTTAGCTGAATCGAGCCTGAGAGGACCCGGTTTAAGCTATCCTCAACTGTCCACGCAATTTCCCCGGCTGTTTTTGCCCCTACCATCCGCCCTGAACCTTTCAGGGTATGAAAATGGCGACGAATCGTAGTCAGCGTCTCCTGCTGACCTGGATTGGCAAACCATTCTGGAAATAAAGCATTTAACTCAACGAAGATCTCTTCGATTTCTTCAACAAAGATTTCAAGAATTTCTGCATCTTGATCAAGATAACTATCTTCAGGAAGCGTTGTCGTTTCAACTAAATTTTTTAATATTTCTTTCATAGCTCATGCTTCTTACGTTGTGCCGCCAAGAAGGGCGCTCAAACTTAATTGTCATCGTCACGCGAGACCTAACGTTATGAAGTTAAGTACATCTTGTCGAGGCTTTATCTGTATGTCCCAATGTGCCTCAACCTAGATCAAGGCACATTTCCCCCATATGCTCTAACTTTATTCTGGCAGTTTAAAGTCAGATACAGATTCACGTAATGCATCGGCCATGTTTGCCAACTCAGAAACAGAGCGTGCTGTGTCAAAAGTTGCACTCGTGGTTTGCGACGTAATTTCCTGAACCACGTTCATCGTGGTCGCAATATGACCTGCAGAAGCAGACTGCAGTTTTGCTGCATCAGAAATGCTTGCAATCAGTTTTGCCAAGTTATTCGATACGGTTTGAATCTCGTCCAGTGCTACACCGGCGTCTTTAGACAGGTTCGCACCACGCACAACCTCGGCTGTGGTTTGTTCCATCGAAATTACCGCTTCGTTGGTATCGGTCTGAATCGTTTTCACCAGGCCTTCAATCTGCTTGGTTGCAGAGGCAGAACGTTCCGCAAGACGTTGTACTTCATCTGCGACAACCGCGAAACCACGACCGGCCTCACCTGCCATCGACGCTTGAATTGCAGCGTTCAAGGCGAGAATGTTGGTCTGGTCAGCAATATCGTTAATCAGGGCAACGATGTTACCAATTTCCTGTGAAGATTCACCCAGACGTTTAATACGCTTCGAGGTTTCCTGAATCTGTTCACGAATGGTGTCCATCCCCTCAATTGAGCGGTTTACAACGTCTGCACCATTGGCAGCAATTTGTACCGAACGTTCCGCAACCATGGCAGATTCTTCAGCGTTTGAAGATACCTGGTCAATCGACATTGCCATTTCGTTAATTGCAGCAGAAGCACCGGCAATTTCTTGGGCCTGGTGTTCAGAAGCTTCTGCTAACTGGTTGGTAATGCTTTGTGTGGTTGCCGTATATTGCGCTACTTCATGTGAAGTTTCGGTAATACGTGATACCAGATCACGTAACTGGTCAATCGCAAAGTTAATCGAGTCGGCAATCGCACCGGTAAAGTCTTCAGATACTGTCGCATATGAGCGTAAGTCACCATCTGCAAGGTCAGCAATCTCGTCCAGTAAACGTAGAATCGCATTCTGGTTACGGTCATATTCATCTTGCAGGCGTGTTACACGCTGTTTATCCGATGCTCCACGCAGGGATAGCAGTTTGAATACACAGATCAGGAAGCCAATCAATAACAGAATTAATAAAACCGCTGGAAGAATCGTTGTCAGACCAGCTTTGCTTGACAGCTTATTCAGATTATTCAGCAGCACGTCAGATTCGGTGAAAACCGCAGCAGAAGCTTGACGAACGTTGACAATTTGAGTCGAGTTTTTCAGGATCGTTGCAGACGCAGACTGTAGTACATCATCATATTCAGCCTTGATTCCTTCCAGAGATTCACGCAGGTTCGGATCATTGACACGTTCTACACCCAGTTCAGCAGAACCGTTCAATTGGGCATTCAAATAAGAACCAAAAGTTTCCGTATCGGCACTGAAGTCATCCGCTGATTCACGGGAACCATCGCTACCCGTCAATACCAAACTGATTGAACGCAAGATACGTTCTGCAATAAATACCTGGTTTTTCGCAATAACAACCTGGTTAGAAGGCATGTTCTGACGCGCCATCTGGTCAACCATCAGGTTATATTCTGCCTGAATTCCCGGGATGGCTTCACCAATCGCGATGTTAGTATCATACAGCTGGTTAATGATTTTTTGTTGCGATGCAATCAGGTCAATATTAGATGACATCTTGCTCCACTGTTGATTCACCGTGTCCAGTGCTTCATTGTCCGGGTGAATACTTTTCACTGTTTCCAGGTTTTCAGCAAACGCTTTTTGTGATTCGGTCAGGCTTTTCATCGCTTCAGGTGTTCCCGAAGCAGTGGCTTCTGTCGCCTGACGTGAAATCATTTGCGAAAGTAGGCGTAAATCACCCAGACTTTGAGTCAGCTGGTTGGTACGTGGCACGCTATAGAAAAGATATAGCAAGGTAATGAGTGCCGCGAGTAGACAGCCTATTGCCCCGTAAATAAGCGGCTTAGACTTTTCACTGTCACCAAATACACGTGATAACTGATCTGTTTGTGATTGAATCTTGGCTAAAAAAGCATTGCCACTTTTGCGGCTGGTACTTTCACCTGTATTCTTCTTTTTAAGTTTAAAGCCCATGCAGCTTCTCCCCGATTTACGCCTTTATTACTTTCGTGTGCGACGTTTAATTTATAAATTTTATTGACGCGTTCATAAATTTTGGATTTTGCAACAAACGACTGAATAAGAAGACATGCCATTGCTGGTTATGCTGGTGAAAAAATCCCTGACAGTAGTCTTGCAGGTTTTTATCCAATTCAGTGGTCTTAGAAAAGAAACTTTTCTTGTTAAAGTGTTGAATCCCCAAAACTTGATCAACGACCAAGCCGACATAATGGTCATTATGATGTATACATAATACTTTTTGAGTAGGCAAAAACTGACTGGCATGCCCCGAAACATATTGTGCCAGATCAGAAACAGACAACAGTCTTCCCCGGATATTCGCCAAACCCAACACCCAGGATTGTGTATTAGGAACTGGTGTATATTTTGGAGGATAGATCACTTCAGATACTTCCCCCAGCGGCGCAACAAAATATTGCCCCATCATCTCAAAAGCGATACCTGACCATCGGTTGACTTCATTTTCATTGGAAACGTAGTTTTTATTCCCCCGTTTCGCAATGCGAAGCAATTCGATAAATCCATTTGCTGCCATAGAGCTTATCCTGCATTGAGGTGTTGCTTAATCACATCAATTAATTGTTGTTCATCAACAGGCTTGGTCAAGTAGTCCGCAGCACCCTGCCGTTTACCCCAAACGCGGTCAGTGGCCTGATCCTTGGTACTTACGATCACAATCGGAATATGCTTGGTAGTTTCGCCACGCGCAATCTGACGGGTCGCCTGAAAGCCGTTTACCCCTGGCATTACTACATCCATCAGCACCAGATCAGGCAACTCTGCCTGCGCCATGGTGACACCATCGGCGCCATTGGCTGCTTCAATCACCTCAAAGCCATGTTTGCTAAGAATCTCTCTAAAGCGAAAGGTTTCTGTCGGTGAGTCATCTACAATTAAGATACGTGCCATGCCATTCCCCAAAAAAAATCAAATATTAAGCACTAATGTGGTTACGGATTGCGTTAAGCAATTCATCTTTACTGAAAGGTTTAGTTAAATATTCATCCGAACCGACAACACGACCTTTGGCCTGATCAAATAAACCGTCTTTACTCGAAAGCATAATCACAGGAATATTCTGATAGTTCTGTGAGTTTTTGATCAAGGCACAGGTTTGATAGCCATCCAGACGCGGCATCATGATATCGACAAAAACAATATCCGGATTGGCTTCTGCAATTTTAGACAATGCTTCAAAACCATCAACGGCAGTGACGACTTCATAGCCTTCGCGTTGCAGTAAAGTTTCTGCGGTACGGCGAATTGTTTTTGAGTCATCAATGACCATAACTTTTAAATTCTGGAATTTATCATCCATTTATTACCCCGTCCCCTTTTAGAAATGATATGCCATAAGGCTGATAGCATTATTTTATTACGATTCGCCAACATTTTTAACACAAACTTACTTATATTATCAATGAGCATTTTTTGTACAAGTTGGCAGAGTTTACAAATTACAAGAACTGCTTCACACTTTATTTATACTGGTGATTTTTTTTTGATTAACAGTGGTTTTTTATTGAAGAATTTGGGTCTAATATAACCATATTATTACTTTAAAATAAGTAATTTAGTCAACTTTAAATTTGGGGAGCCAATGATGGGTCAGTTTTCGGAAAAACTTGCTGTCATTGATAAAAATAAAATGACTGGCCAATTCATTCTTGTACTTGCCTTATTTACGCAGGTGAGCCTGAGCTATGCCAATACCCAGCAAAACCCACAAAAAGCCACCTGGTATCGCTATTATGACAGCAAAGGTGTGGCCAATATCAGCACCAATGTCACCCCCAATCATATTCATTATGGTTATGAAGCACTTGATCAGAATATGCAGGTGATTAAGCGCGCGCGCCCTTATAATGCCGAGCTGGATATCAAGCAGGCACCGCAACGTGCCCAGCAGGCAAAGCGTCTGGCCGAGGACCAGAAACTTAAACGTGCCTATAACAGCAGCCATATAGCCTCCCAGAAAAAGACCGAAGCCCTGAACCAGTTGAAAAAGCAGATTAACTTTCAACAGGAACAAATGAAGCAGTTACAAAAAGACCGGATCATGTTTGTACGTCAGGAACGTGAATATTTACGTAAAGGCAAAGCACCGCCTGCGGCTTTAAAAACCAGCCTGCAAAACAACCAGAAAAATCTCACTTTCCAAAAAGAGAATATTCAGTCTTTACAAAGTCGCTATCGAAACCTGGAAGCAGAATACGACAGAATTATTGCTCGTTTACAAGCACTTGAATAAACATATAAAACTTGTCGTTGCTTTTGGCGACCACAAGTATGAAGGACTCTTATGCAATCTGCACAGCCTCATCTTTTGGATATGCCCTCTCCGCGCTCAGTCTTGATGATGAGTGCACTTTGCTTAAATTTACTGCTACTTGGCTGTAGTCAAAATGAGTCAGCCCCACCAGCAACGACTCCCCAAACAATTGAACTGATTCCTCAAGATCTGGTGGCGGTGAAAGCCGGCAATTTAGTCCAGAAAACCGCTTTTACCGGTACAATTCGTGCCGTAAATCAAAGCAGCATTCAGGCCCAGGTCACAGCAACAGCTACCAGCGTCAATGCCCAAGTAGGTCAGACAGTGACCAAGGGGCAGCTTCTGGTCCGGTTAAACAATCAGGATAATGCAGCCCGTCTGGCTCAGGCACGTGCCAATCTGGCTGCGACTCAGGCGCAGGCCAATCAGGCCCGCACTATGATGCAGCGAAAGAAACGCCTGCTGGATCAGGGCTTTATTTCTCAGGTTGAATATGAGCAAAGCCAGGTAGACTACCGGGCCCAACTGGAAAATGTACACGCCCAGCAAGCCAATGTAGATATTGCTGAAAAGGCTGATCATGATGGAATAATCACCAGTCCTATGAACGGTGTAATTACTCAGCGTCAGGTTGAGCCTGGACAAACAGTCGCAGTAGGCCAAACCCTATTTGAAATTGTGGATCCGAATCAGGTGGAAATTCAAGCACGTGTACCGAGTGACATGCAGGCCAGCCTGCGCCCGGGTCATCGAATTGAATACCGGCTTCAAGGCAATCCGGATCAGCTCACCGCAGTCATTAGCCGGGTCTCCCCGATTGCCGATCAGGCCAGTCGCCAGATCGAATTCTTTGCAGCTCCGAATGAAAGCATCTCTTCTTTAAGTATTGGTTCTTTTGTTGATGGCTCTATTTTAAGCTCGCAGCAACTGTCAGGACAAATACTTCCTCTGGATACCATCCAGAATATTCAAAACCAGCCCTTTGTCTGGGTAATTCGTCAAAACAAGATCAAGCGAGTCAATATAGAGATATTGGAGCAACGCTATAACGATAATATCGCCGTGATCAGAGGCTTGAAAACAGGCGATCAGGTCAGTCGTATTGCTTTTACCGAAGCAGATCTGAATAAGGCCGTGACTTTGGGTTCTCCCTAATCTGACAGGATTATTACTATGTGGTTTACCCGAATCAGTGTGAAATACCCAGTCTTCACCATCATGATGATGTTCTGTTTGATGGTACTGGGGCTGGCTTCTTGGCAACGGATGGGCGTAGAGGAGTTCCCGGATGTCGACTTTCCGTTTGTGGTGGTATATACCACTTATCCGGGTGCATCTCCTGAAACGGTTGAATCAGAAATTACCAAAAAACTTGAGGATCAGATCAATACCATTTCTGGTTTAAAACAGGTAATTTCCCAATCTAGTGAAGGCTTGTCGATGATCACGGCCGAATTCAATCTGGATATTCCCTCCACCACAGCCGCTCAGGATGTGCGGGACAAAATTGCGTCGGTAACAGCCGAATTTCGTGATGAAATTCAGGAACCGGTAGTCGAGCGCTATGACCCGACAGCGAATGCCATCATGTCGATTGTCTTCAAGTCAGACAATATGGACTTAAAAGCCCTCAGCTCTTACTTAGATCAGCGGATTGTGCCACAGCTGCGCACCGTTCCCGGCGTAGGCACTGTGAACCTGCTCGGTGATGCACAACGTCAAATCCGGATTCAGGTTGAACCTGAAAAACTGCGTGCTTTCGGGATTGGGGTAGACAGTGTGATAAATACCCTTAAAGCTGAGAATATTGAGGTGCCGGGTGGTACTTTAAAATCTGGCAATTCTGAACTGGTGATTGAGATCAACTCTAAAGTCCTGCATCCCCTGGCCTTTGGAGATTTAATTGTTGCTAACAAAAATGGCGCGCCCATCTTCCTGAAACAGATTGCACAAATTGAAGACAGTCAGGCTGAGCTTGAAACAGGGGCTTTTCTGGATGGCAAGGCTGCCGTCGCCATTGATATTTTGCGTAGCTCGGACGCCAATGTAATTGAGGTCGTGGATCAAACCTATAAGACGCTGGAAAGCATCAAAACTCAATTACCCTCGGGCACCAGTTTGGAAGTCGTGGTAGATGCTTCGAAAAGTATTCGTGGCACGATTAGCGATGTGGCGCGTACCATCATTGAAGGCGCTGTGCTTGCGGTATTGATTGTCCTGCTATTCTTAGGTTCATTCCGTTCGACCATGATTACCGGCCTGACCTTGCCGATTGCCCTGTTAGGTACTCTGACTTTTATCTGGGCCTTTGGCTTTACCATCAATATGATGACCTTATTGGCTCTCTCCCTCAGTATTGGTCTGCTGATTGATGATGCGATTGTGGTACGGGAAAATATTGTCCGACATGCCGATATGGGCAAAGATCATGTTACCGCAGCCCTGGAAGGTACCCAAGAAATCGGCCTTGCTGTTCTGGCTACGACATTGACCATTGTTGCAGTCTTTCTGCCTGTCGCCTTTATGGGCGGGATTATTGGACGTTTTTTCTATCAGTTTGGGGTGACAGTCAGCACCGCCGTTCTCATTTCCATGTTTGTCAGTTTTACGCTCGATCCGATGCTTTCTGCGCATTGGGCAGAAAAGCAAAAAGATCCGAACAAACATCCTGGAGCAGTTAAACGCTTTTTCATGTGGATTTCACATCACCTGGACAATTTAAGCCAGGTCTATGAAAAACTGCTCAAGCTGGCTCTGCGCTTCAGGCTGCTTACGCTCCTGATTGCGTTCGCTTCTCTGGTCGGTGCATTCGGACTGTCCAAACTGATCGGCACTGAATTTGTACCCGTCCCCGACAAAGGTGAAATCCGCATCAAATTTGAAACTCCGGTCGACGCCTCTCTTGAATATTCACAAGCCAAGCTGCAACAAGTAGATGCTATTATTCGTCAGCATCCGGATGTGCGTGCGACCTATGGCGTGATTAACGGTGTCACCGACCGCGGTAAAAACCATGTCAGTCTGCGTGTAAGCGTTACCCCACGCACTGAACGCGAAAAAACACTGACTGATTTAAATAATGAATTCCGTCATCGCCTGCAATCGGTGGCCGGTATTATGGTTACCTCGGTGGCTTCTGCCGATGAAACCGTATCTGGCGGTCAAAAGCCAATTATGATTTCAATTAAAGGGCCTGAACTGAGTGAATTACAGAAAATTTCTGATCGATTTATGCAGGAAATGACTAAAATCGAGGGTATTGTCGATTTAGAGTCCTCCTTAAAAGCCCCTAAACCAACTTTAAACATACAGGTTAATCGTGTTCTGGCCAGTGATCTCGGTTTATCAGTCAACCAGATTGCCAATGTCGTCCGTCCTCTGATTGCTGGTGATGACGTCACTACCTGGCAAGATGAACAAGGTGAAACCTATGATGTCAACTTGCGTCTCACTGAAGACCAACGTACGCTTCCAGGTGATTTACAGAACATGTACATCACTTCAAATAAAACTGATGCTGCGGGGCAACCGATCCTGATTCCGCTATCCAGCGTGGCAAATTTTGAGGAAAAACTTGGCGCTTCACAGATTAACCGGCGTGATCTGGCACGTGAAGTACTGGTTGAAGCCAATACTGCCGGCCGACCTGCGGGCGACATCGGCTCGGATATAGAAAAACTGCAAGCCAGTTTCGAGCTTCCTCCTGGTTATAGCTTCGACACTCAAGGCTCAAATGCCGATATGGCTGAGTCTGCCGGCTATGCCCTAACCGCAATTACCTTATCGATCGTATTTATTTATATTGTGTTGGGTTCGCAGTTCAACAGTTTTATTCATCCCGCCGCCATTATGGCCTCCCTGCCTTTATCACTGGTCGGAGTATTTTTAGCCCTTTTCCTGTTTAACTCGACCATGAACCTGTTCTCGATCATTGGCATTATCATGTTAATGGGCTTGGTCACCAAGAATGCGATTCTGCTGATTGACTTTATTAAAAAGGCAATGGACCGGGGAGAAGAGCGTTATGCTGCCATTATTGCAGCCGGTAAAACCCGTTTACGTCCTATTCTGATGACCACCAGTGCCATGGTCATGGGTATGGTACCGCTTGCACTTGGACTAGGCGAAGGTGGAGAGCAAAGTGCGCCTATGGCACATGCAGTCATTGGCGGAGTCATTACCTCGACCCTGCTTACCTTGGTTGTAGTACCGGTAATTTTCACCTACCTGGATGATTTAAAGAATTTTATGCTGCGCCATCTGCGTAAAATCATGTCATAATTTAAATCACAAGCATGAGGTGATATTCAAAAATGATCACCTCATTTTTTATTGTATAATCTCTGCTTTAACGCTTAATTTTTAGGACAGTTTCCATGCGCGCGAGTCGCTTTTTATTTGCAACGTTAAGAGAAACCCCGAATGATGCTGAAGTTATTTCACATCAGCTGATGCTTCGTGCCGGTATGATTCGTAAGTTGGCTTCAGGTCTATACACTTGGCTGCCGATGGGCGTTCGCGTATTAAATAAAGTGGCTGCGATCGTTCGTGAAGAAATGAATAATGCTGGTTCACTTGAAGTCTTTATGCCTGTAACCCAACCGGCTTCACTTTGGGAAGAGTCAGGCCGTTATGTAGAATATGGTCCTGAACTGTTACGCTTTAAAGATCGTCATGACACTCCTTTTGTGCTGGGTCCAACGCATGAAGAGGTCATCACGGATCTGGCACGTAATGAATTAAAGAGCTACAAACAGCTGCCAGTCAACTTCTATCAGGTACAAACCAAATTCCGTGATGAAATTCGTCCACGTTTTGGCGTCATGCGTTCACGTGAATTCATCATGAAAGATGCTTATTCTTTCCATGCAAATCAGGAATCACTGCAAAAAACCTATGATGCAATGTATGAGGCCTACTGCAAAATCTTTAGCCGTTTAGGTCTGGATTTCCGTCCGGTACAGGCAGATACAGGTTCAATCGGGGGGTCTGGTTCGCACGAATTCCATGTTTTGGCTTCTAGCGGTGAAGATGATATTGCATTCTCAACTGAATCAGACTATGCAGCCAATATTGAAATGGCTGAAGCAATTTTAGTCGGTGAGCGTGCTGCTCCAGCTCAAGCACTGAAAATTGTTGATACTCCCAATCAAAAGACCATTGCTGATGTTTCTGCATTCTTAGCGACTGATCCTGCGCATTCAGTTAAAGCCCTGCTGGTTCAAGGTGTTGCTACTGAAGAAGCCAAAGCTGTACCAGTGGTTGCGCTATTCCTCCGTGGCGATCATGAACTGAATGAAATTAAAGCTGAAAAACATCCTTTAATTGCAGCGCCACTGACTTTTGCCACTGAAGAGCAAATCAAAGCGCTTGGTTTGACTGCCGGTTTTGTAGGCCCACAAGGTCTGGTTGAAAAAGGGATTACCGTCATCGTTGATCGTGCTGCGTCTGTACTGTCTGACTTTGTTGCGGGTGCCAATGAAGCGGACAAACATGCGACTGGTGTCAACTGGGAGCGTGATGCACAGTTTACTGAAGTTTATGACCTGCGTAATGTGGTGGAAGGCGATCCTTCTCCAGATGGTAAAGGCGTACTTCAAATTAAACGTGGTATTGAAGTCGGTCATATCTTCCAGTTAGGTAAAAAATACTCTGAAGCTTTAGGCTGTAAAGTTCTCGGTGAAGATGGCAAGCCGTTCACTGTGACCATGGGTTGTTACGGTATTGGTGTAACCCGTGTGGTTGCTTCTGCCATTGAGCAGAACTTTGATGAAAAAGGCATTATCTGGCCAATGGCCATTGCACCATTTGAAGTTGCGATTGTGCCAATGAATGCACATAAATCACCACGCACTCTGGAAGCAGCCGAAGCACTCTATACTGAGCTTCAAGCTGCGGGCTTTGATGTGCTTCTGGATGATCGTAATGAGCGCCCAGGCGTAAAATTCTCTGATCTTGAGTTAACGGGCATTCCACACCGGATCGTAGTGGGAGAAAAAGGTTTGGATGCAGGCACCTTTGAATACAAAGGTCGTCGTGATGCAGAATCAGTCAACCTGTCTAAAGAAGAATTACTGGCTAAAATTGCCAAATAATTCTTGTCAAAATAAAAATCCCGCTCAAATAGCGGGATTTTTTATAGGCATTCGTTAGCAGAATCTATGCCCGCCAAAGCAGTTTGGTTTAAAGTTTTGTCCTTGCAGACTCAAGTTGGTTAAAGGGAAATCTAAAGTTGTAGAACCCATAGGCACATTACCAACCACTAATGCGGAACCACCTATACACCCTGTTAAAAGGTTGCCACAATTTCGCGGGTTCTCCGTTAAATCTTTATTAATTCCAGCAATGGTTTGTTTCAAGACTTCATCCGTAATTGCAACTTCAGTATTTGGGCTCAAACTTCCAAGTTCGACTTCATCCTCCATTGCCAGCCACCAACCTTTATTTGCTCCGACAGCCGCAAGATACTTTCAGCTTGTAAAGATAATGAGGCAGGATTATTCAAATACAGAGCATGAATTAAGCCCAAACTCTGATTCACAGTAATATCTGTTTTCAAGCCTGTAATATTACCCGATACCTGCTTCTCTAAATTTAAGAGTCCTAATACTTTAGCCGTTAATTGCCCACTAAAATCAATCTTCCCAACTGTACCACTGCCTTTTAACATTACATCTTTCATTCGCGTCCCAGATACAATGGTAGAGTTAATTGTAAAAGGAGCAGAAGTTGAAGATAAGTTTAAATTATAAGAATCAGAGGTATAAGAAACATTATGACAAGGATCTAAAAAACCACCTACACAAGTTGTACCCGAGCTACTGCCCAATAAACGTCCTGAAACTTCCCCATTAATCTTTAACTGGGTATCTGCATAAGTCATAGAACGACTACCTGTTACAGCTACACCGGATGCCGTTTTGGTTTTCATATAACCACTAAAGCTATTAATTCCATTCGGAATACCATTACCTTTTGCATCCTGGTCATTATGTGTACCCAAAGTTAACAGTCCTGCAATTTTCTCTGCACTCACGCGGAAGCCAAGAACCTGTCTGGTTGCTGCCGAATCTGGATTTTTAATCGCAATCTGGACAAAAGGATTGGTAATTTTAGCTGAAGAGGCTGCTCGTTGATCAGCTGTATAATTTGTATTAATGCTGCCATCCGCATTTAAGGGTAAGCCGCTCAAACCAAGATTATCAATATCAATATCACAACTTGCGGCACGAATAGCATTATTTTCACCACCACAGCCTAGCTGTAGTTTTTTAATATTGGCATTCAGTTCCATTTCAGCACTAAGAGCAAGTTTATAAAATCCCATATTGGTTTGATTATAAGATTTACCTTGTGCATCAGTGGCACTAATTCCTTTCTGGTATTCAAGGTTGATTAAAGCTTGGCCCTCTACTTCAGATAATTGCTCATCATTTAATATGGTCATCGCGTAGGTATGAGAGAAACCAGTAAATGTACCCACCAGTAATGCAATTAAAGATTTTTTCATAATTCTATCCTTTATTCTTTTTATCGCGGTGTAATTCCCAGCGTACTTCTTAATGTGCCACCAGTAATTGCGATATCCGCAATTTTTTGCATAGTCGTACCTGAAGGTGACATCGCCATTTCAGCTTTAAAAGGTACACCATGCCCTCTATTGGACAAGGTTGACTTATAATTCAGTTGCACCTGAGTGTCCAAGGCTACAGCATTTTCCTTTAAATAAATTTGCCCGTTTAAACCCACATGACCCTGTAATTTATTTAAATTTAAACTTGATTTCTTAGTTACACCCGCAATCGTATCTTCAGTGCTTAAACTGATATAACTCCCTAAATATTCGGGTGAGGATTCTGTTAATGGAGTAAATTCAAAATTGGCCTTGAGCGATAAAAAATTGGTTTCGGGCGTTGCGTTGATACTTTCTACGCCCGGAATAATCATGAGCTCACCCTTACCATCTAATTTAAAGGCCAATGTATTTAAAACATCCTCTTTCTTAGCAAAAATATCATCTGCTATGACACCATTACATTTAGCTGAAACTGAACTGGCACAATTATATTTTGAACCTGGCAACTGACCGACAGCAATTTCCGCATTTGCTGCAAAAAGTAACTTGTCTGCCCGAACATAGATTCCTTCATCTTCATAACCAATTACGCCCTGCGACTCAATAAAAGTATCAATATTACGCAAACCCGCATAATAGTTGACCGCTTCACCATGTACCCCATTGTGTCCATCAATCAAGATCATAGAGGTAGTACTTGGGCCTTTTGGACCATCGACCCCGTATCCGTCGGTCGAAGCCATAAGATTGTAGGCAATACCTTTTTTATGCTCTGTGCCATAAGTCGCTCCTGTCAGTGCAAGATTGGCATTCAGATTATAAATAGGAATACCAATTCCCCAGGTTCCAGTATCATTATTTGCTGGAGCAGTCTGTGAAATAAAACGTGCACGTGAAGCAATAGTCTGGAAATCCATGCCCCGTATGGCAATCAGGGCAAAATCACCACCCTCAGTCGTATTATTTAAAGTCTGCGCTAAAATTGGGCTTGCCTTCGCCAGAGTATCCTGCATATTTTTATTAATGACAAAATCAAGTGTTTTGGCTTTTTGGATTGTATTTATATAAATATCGCCAAAATTAATAGAAGCATTCGCCTGCTGGGTTAATGCCCTTAATCTTGAAAACTCAATTGCATAACTTCCTGTACCCGTGTGGCCAATTTCAAGTGTTGTAGGCATCTGGCCAGGTTTTAATGCTGCATGACCTTTACTTAAAAAATCTGCCGCCACTCCAAAATGCAGTCCCCCACTCCCCAGTTCACTATAACTTGTGCTTGATGAGGAGCGACTAGGTGTACCAAAGTTTTTAATACCTGCCTGATCAGCATTTAAGAAAATTTTGGCATTGGTAACTGCACCTGAAGCGCCCATACGGATAATATTTTTACGCTCATTCGATGGTGTGCTATAGCGAAAATCTATATTTACACCTGGGTTATTTCCAACTTTATTCAGGTTAACTGTATTTTTATCAACCCCTTCAATACCATTAGACGTTGCTAAAACCACCCCTTCCTTGGCATCCACATACATGTATCCTTCCCCTTCAAAATTGAAGTTGAAATCATTTAATATCAAGCTATTGCTATTTAAACTGTGGCTAATTGAGGTGTTTTTCAACTGAAAATTGATATGGGTTTTGCTATCTTTGTTAAATAGGCCTGATGTAGTTTGCAGAACCAGATTGAAAGGAGATTTCATATCAATTCCTAACTCACCAAGATTCTGCTTGCTTTGTACACAAGGAGCCTCATTACAATTATTTTTTACAATATTCAGATCAGCTTTGAGCTGGAGCGGATCTACACTGGCTTCAAGTCTTAATCCTGCCCCCTTCTCGGTTGCTCCGACATCCATAGCAAAAGTACTAATAATAGGCTTTTGCTTAATTCCTTCAATTTTTACATGATGTAGACCTAAACCCATTTTTGTATTTGAGATGGGATTAGGGTCATACCAGTTCACCTGATTGACTTCCGCTTTTGAAATTTCATGGGTAATAATAATCCCATCTTGACCAGTCACACTGCCTAAGTCCTGATCTTTAATCAATTCCAGAGCATAGCTCTGCTGTGCCATACATATACAGACGGTAAGTAATTTGAACTGCGATTTAGTTTTCATTCTAATATCCTTATTCTTCTACCGAGCTAGCAACGGCTTGCTCCATCGCCCGTACAGTTGACGCTAAATATTTTTATATTTCCATTCATGTGCATATTGCCATGAATATTCAAACCCATGAATCCCTTTTCCTGCCCTTGGTCAAATTGAGGGACATTCCTGCCTGTTGCATAAGTTTCATATTTAGTGGTATTAAAATATCCTTCATCACCCGCTTCAATCGATACACTTTTAAAACCTAAATTTCTGATTTTAAGTGGTTTATCATCATAGAATGTTAAGCGCATAGCGCTTTGTGGATTATTATATTGATTGATAAATGTAGTACCACTTAAGGTGAACTGATCAATCTGTAATGTGCCCTGAATTTGCTTGAAGACCAGCCATTTTTTGGCTATTGAACCATCCGGCTGTTTTTCTGTATGGTTATTTGGAGAAATAGCCAACCGGCATAATTCCAGTAATGGACACTCCAGATTATTCGTCATGCGATAATAGGCTTGCGTCACCTTGGCAATCCCGTTCGCTTCAAAACCATTAACCAATGAAATCTCTTTTTTACTGAGGTCACTGGCATACTGATGATTTAAAGATAAGGTCCAGCTTAAATCTGCCCCCCCTAAAATCTCTGTGCCTTTCCCACTAATAGCGACCATTTCTTCATTATTCAGACTTTCTAATGCCGCATAGGCCCATGAAGGTACAATAAGTACGGCAGCAAATAACATTTTCAGCTTCATGCTCATCTCCTAAAGCCCTGTCGTTTTAAACTTCAGATGTTGAATCAGCACACCATCAATCACCACAGAGCCCAAGTTTACTGGAGCTGTATTGGTAGGTCCCCTAAACACGATACCAGTTGCATTATCATTTTTATTTGCTTCCAGCAGCTTGTTATTAATTGTGACACTTCCCACACTGATACTACTGTGGGTCGCTGTATTGGCCTGATATTTGATATTACTAATCATGGAGGCTTGGCTGCCACAAGAGGCTACATTACATAAAGTAGCGGCTTTAGAAGCTTCACTAGAATAGTCCGTATAAATTTTATTATAAATATCAGGTACGTTTGGAATCCGTGTAACTTCCAAAACGATATTATTGCCTTCTGAGCCAACAATAAAGGGTTGATACATATTACCAAAGACCAGGTTGATATTAGGGCTATAAAGATATAAGCCTTCACTCGCGTGAAAGATGGGGGCATACGAACGATTTAGTGCAGGTGTCGATGCTGTGCCATCATCAATCGCCGCCGTACTAATACGCAGGGCTTTTTTATTTAAGTCTACCAGGTTGATTGCTTCGCCATTCGAACCTTTATTAAAGGTTAATGACGCTGGATTATCATGGGTGTTCTGCCGGATTAAGCTGGCCATACCGAGTGTTTGGTTCTGCTGTGCCACAGGTGAGGCTTGTGTTTGAAAAAGACGGACCTGAGAACCACTTAAACTTAATCCGTTTGCAACCAGTTGAAGTCGAATACGCTGGTCGGTGGGTAAATCCGCAGCAACTGTCGGTGCACCTGTAATCTCATCTACTTGATTATTTGAGCCCCACTTACGTGAAAAAGCATCCAGCCAGTATCCTAGCTTAATATTGTTATCTTCTTCATATACCCCTTCTCGTGCCAGAGGAGCTTCAATTGACAGATAACTGACATCCCCATTATTGGTATTTATAAATTGCTTTACATTAGATTGCGTACCTGCTCGTACCACCCAAGGGTTAGCATCTGAACCCCAGGTAAAACCTGTATTACTAAATCTTTGATTTAAATTATCATTAGTTCGTGAAAGTGCTAGACCATAAATAAAAACATCAGCCTTGGTGCGTTTTTCTGCTAGATTCTCGTTTGAGTTGACATATCTTGAATAATCTTCCCCGACCGGAATAATTCGAATAAAACCGGTATCAAATTGGCTCGGATCCGTAGCACCCGTACCTGTCAAAGGGCGGTTATAACTGGAACCTGTAGATTTATCATTCGGCATTTGAAAAACAAGTTTAAAATCCTCAGGTAAAATCGCAATTCCTTCACCTGTGGTATCTGACATCGTATCATCAGAAAGCTGCTGCATCGCGAAGGCTGGCGGCATTGAAAACATACACAATATGGTGGCTAAGCACGTTTTTTTAATAGTCAAGTGCCTGCTGTTCTTCTTCATCATCACTATCCTTTTCTTATCTGATGCTCCGCATCTTTATCCTTTAGCTTCCTAGCTACCACACTTTATTTTTTGTTAAATGATGCATCACGCATCTTTTTTATATTGATTATCCATTATGCTTATTTTTTGTGTAATTACCAAAGTCAAAAGAGCAGAAATTCCGAGTTTCCGATGAATGAAAGAATAAAAAAAGCGAGGCCAATGCCTCGCTTTTTGATCTATCTTTCTTTTAAAAGTATTTAAGCCTTCGGCAGCGTCACACCGGTCTGACCTTGATATTTACCACCCCGGTCTTTGTAAGATGTTTCACACACTTCATCAGATTCAAAAAACAGCATTTGCGCCACCCCTTCACCAGCATAAATACGGGCAGGCAAATTGGTCGTGTTTGAAAATTCAAGCGTGACATGACCTTCCCACTCTGGTTCAAGCGGAGTAACGTTTACAATAATTCCGCAACGCGCATAGGTCGATTTCCCCAGACAAACGGTGAGTACATTTCTCGGAATACGGAAATATTCTACTGTACGCGCCAAAGCAAATGAGTTCGGTGGAATAATACATACATCCGACTCAATATCGATAAAGCTTTTTTCATCAAAGTTCTTTGGATCGACAATTGCAGAATGAACATTGGTAAACACTTTGAATTCACGTGCACAGCGCACGTCATAGCCATAGCTTGAAACGCCATAAGAGATCATTTTTTGACCATTCTCATCCAGACGAATCTGGTTTTCTGCATACGGTTCAATCATGCCGTGTTTTTCGCTCATTTCGCGAATCCAACGATCAGACTTAATTGCCATTGATATAATCCAAAAATCTTAAATATAAGTAATTACGACGTACTTTAACTGAAATTGGCAGTAATGAAAATAAGTGAAATCCTGACAAGTAAATTTCACAAACATTCGTCACTTTTTCTGGTTTATAAGCTAAGCAGTGCGGAGTAGCTTAAAGGCACAGAAAAGCTCATTAAAATAATCGAAGCGGTCTTTTGCAGGTTCTTCTGATTTAGCCAGCGATTATTTTTACGCGCCAGAATTGTGCCTAAAAATGTCCAGAAAAATGCAATTGGAATCAGTAAGGCCAAGAATACCAGCATATAAGTCACATAATAGAGACTGCTTTTCCAAACCATCACCGGAAAAATAGCCGAAGCAAACAGTAATGCTTTAGGGTTCAGTAAAGTCGCAAAGAACAATTCACGTGCACGAATGGTTAGCTGCTCAAAATTTTCATCCAGCTCTGCCGTACGCCATAATTTCAGGGCCAGAAAAAGAATATAGGCTGCACTAAACAGTTTGAGAATATGAGGAAGTGGAGGAAAATAAACCGAGATCTTTCCGATTAAAATGCCCCAAAAAGTAATTGCAATCAAATAACCAAAGGCTTCTGCAGGAATAAGACGAAAAGCTTTCTTAAACCCGACCTGGATGCCCGACGATGCCAATAAAGTATTGGTTGGGCCTGGTGTTAATAGAATACTTATCACCAAACCAATAAAAAACCATGAAACCATAGCTTGACCTCGCTCTTATGCCTGCAGCATAAAATAATCCAGTCAAATCTGCAAAAAAATAATTGTAAGCGAACATATTAAAAAATTTTATATTTTATTTTTCTATTTACTATTAATTAGTTGGTTATAAGTATAAGAAAATTTACTTTTAGTCAATTTTGTCAATTTATAAAGCTATAAGCACATAGTAAAACTGCTAAAAAGTAGAGGTTTCAATGAGCATATTCGGAATTAGAGTTCCAGAAATACTGATCCACACCCTATGAAAGGAAAATTGTCAAAACTTAAAAAAATCATTATTTCCGGCAATCCTTGATTAAAGATCAACCAATCAAAAACCTCTGGCCTTGTGTATGAACTTTGGACACTCCCATGAAAAGATGTGGTGGTTGGAGCAACTTTTACCTCACTCCTCATGCTTAAATTTCCGCTATACATTTAAGCTGTCTATCTTGCTCAATTTGTTCAACCTATTGATAAAGTAAATTTTTGAAAAAAATGCTATTAATGGTATTCAGACAAAATAATTGCTGTTAAATTGTACAAAGACAACAATTGATAATTCACATTTTTTTAACCTCCAGACGGTCTAGTACATTGTTGTTTTAATTGTATTTTAAAAACTGCAGAATAATATCAGGAGTCATAATATGAATAAATGGATCAAGCTTTCAGTCATGAGTTTAGCGCTATCAGGCGTAGTTGCTTGCTCGAATGATAATGCACAAAATAAATCGAATAGTCAGGCTGCATCCGGCGAAAGTGTGGCTGCAGATAAACTGCAAACCCGATTTGTCAATATTGCCACAGGTGGGGCCTCAGGTCCTTATAATGTCATTGGGACAGGATTGGCTGAAATCTATAACAAGACCTATGGTGTGAATTCCAAAACCCAGACCACAGGCGCTTCTGTTGAGAACCTGAACTTATTAAAACAGAATAAAGTTGAAATGGCTTTTGTGATGAGTGACAGCCTGACTGAAGCGATTAATGGTAAAGGCAGCTTTAATGCCAAGATTGATAATGTACAACAAATTGCCGCTCTTTATCCGAACTATGTGCAAATCGTGACTTCAAAGCGTTCCGGCATCAAAAATATTGAAGACCTGAAAGGTAAACGTATTGCAGTGGGCGCACAGAATTCAGGTGTAGAAGTGAATGCGCGTAGCCTACTGAATGGTTTTGGCATTACTTATAAGGATGTAAAAGTTGATTATCTGGGCTATGCAGAAGCAGCGGATGCATTGAAAGGCGGCAAGCTGGATGCAGCTTTTCTGACCAGTGGTATTCCAAACTCTTCTTTGATGGAATTACAACAGGGCTTTGATCTGCAATTGGTGAGTATCAATCCTGACAAAGTCAAAGCGATTGCCAAAGATCAGGCTTATTTCCTGCCGATGACCATTCCCAAAGGGACCTATGGCAATGCTGAAGATATTCCAACAGCAGCGATCATGAATGCACTGGTGGTTCGTTCAGACTTGTCTACTGATGATGTATATAAGCTGACCAAGACTTTCTTCTCCAGTCTGGATCAACTGGCAAACTCGCACCAAGCAGCAAAAGAAATCACTTTAGAAGGTGCACAAAAAGGTCTGGTGGCTCCACTGCATCCGGGCGCGCAAAAATTCTATGATGAGAATACAGCAAACTAATGAAATGGATACAAGGTGCAGCGATTGCTGCACTTTTTAGTTGGGCTGCTTTTTTTATTAGCTGTGTTTGGCTGGTATTTCCTTATATTTTTGTTGAAGTGAGAGAGCAAAGTTTTCAGTGCAAAATTGACCAGAAATCTTTTCAGCTCAGCTGGATGCATTCGGTAGAAAAAACACAGTGGAAAGAACGCTATCTTCAACATGAAAACGATTTGATTCTGGCAGAAACACAGTTCGTTTCATTCGGTGCAGGCACACCTGACCAAGGCACCATTACGCGGCAGGATGATGGTAGCATTCATATACAGATCAACCGAAAAATGAAAGAACTCAACTGGGTCATTTCGCGCAGGATGCAGGGAAAAATTGAGAGTGCTGATCGGGTCTGGAATATTTATCAGGATTTTCCCGACTACAGTACGGTACAGATCTCTATAAAAAAAGACAGCCTATGGAAAAAAAGAGGTTTGAATGATTGCCTATGAATCCACAAGACATAAAAAATGTGCCCGAAGCACTCAATGAGCAACAGCAACAAGAATTATTAGAAAAATTTGACCGTGAATCTGTTACCCGTAACCCGATCAATAAGTCGGTTCGCTGGTTTATTGCTGCCTTAGCAATATCCTACTCGTTATTTCATCTTTATATTACATTTAATCCTTTACCCGAACTGATTCAACGTGCGGCACATGTGTCGATTGGTTTAGCTCTGATTTTTCTGCTCTATCCAGCACGTCAGGCCAGCAGCCGACAGAAGGTCGCATGGACTGACTGGATTTGGGTAATCGCCTCTTTTGCTTCGTTCTTTTATCTGTTTAAAGAATACCAAGCCATTATGACCACGCGAGGAGGCATTCCCAATACGCTGGATATTGTCTTCTCGATTATAACGGTCGTATTAGTGGTCGAGGCAGCACGGCGGGTAATGGGCTGGATGCTGCCGATCCTGGGACTGATTTTCTTAAGCTATCCATTTGTCAGTCATTTTGACTGGATGCCAGATCGCTTGCTCACCCGCCCCTATACATTCAGTGATATTTTCGGCCAAATGTATCTAAAGACTGAAGGGTTATATTCCTCAGCCATCGGTGCTTCGGTCACCTTCATTTTCCTGTTTATCCTGTTTGGTGCCTTTCTGGCGAAATCAGGCATGGGAAAATTATTTAATGACCTGGCCATGGCACTTGCCGGACATAAGCAAGGTGGCCCTGCCAAAGTTGCGGTGATTTCCAGCGGTTTTATGGGCAGTATTAACGGGACTGCGGTTGCCAATGTCGTAGGAACCGGTTCATTTACCATTCCTTTAATGAAGAAAATTGGCTATCACAAAAACTTTGCCGGTGCGGTTGAAGCCAGTGCTTCTGTGGGTGGGCAGATTTTGCCGCCAGTGATGGGTGCCAGCGCCTTCATCATGGCGGAAACCACGGGTGTCAGCTACGGCACGATTGCCTTAGCTGCGGTATTACCCGCCCTGCTATATTATCTCGGGGTGATGGCACAAGTCCATTTCAGAGCTGGCCGGGATAACCTGAAAGGTGTTCCCAAAGCTGACCTGCCACGGGTCAAAGAAGTCCTAAAAGAACGAGGACATTTATTACTCCCTATCGTTGCCTTAGTGTTCTTCTTATTCCAGTCCATTCCGGTTAGCTATGCGGCTGTGTATACGATTTTATTGACTATCGTGGTTGCAGCATTCAGAAAATCGACCCGTATGGGACCGAAAGAAATTCTGGAAGCCTTAGCTGATGGCGCTAAACAGTCACTTTCCGTGATGGCTGCCTGTGCCGTCGTCGGTATTATTATTGGTGTCGTGAGCTTGACCAGTTTCGGTTCAGTAATGACTTCTTCAATCATGAGTATTGGTGCCGGCAGTCTGTTCCTGACCCTGTTCTTCACCATGATTGCATCGATGATTCTCGGTATGGGCCTGCCATCCATTCCTGCCTATATCATTACCGCAACGATGGCTGCCCCCGCTTTGGCCAACTTTGACATTCCCATCTTAGTCGCCCATATGTTCGTGTTCTATTTTGGTTTGTTTGCCAATATCACTCCACCCGTGGCTTTGGCCGCCTTTGCCGGTGCCGGGATTGCCGGTGGTGATCCAATGCGGACCGGATTCCTGGCCCTACGCCTATCTCTAGCTGGTTTTATTGTGCCATTCCTGTTTGTCTATAACCCGGCGATGCTGATGATTGACACGACAGATATTGCCGTGAATGCCAAAGAATTTGCCTTACCGGCATGGAATGTCATTTTAAGCATTACTGTAACCTCCATTGTTGGTATTCTGGCACTGGGGGCTGCAGTAGAAGGTTATTTTAAAACAGCACTGAACTGGTTCTGGCGGATCTTCCTGGGGGTTGGCGCACTTATGATGATCGTGCCGGAAACTATGACCGATATTATCGGCACCTTCATGGTGATTATTGCGATTGGCTTTAATATCGTTCAGGCAAGAAAAGAAAATACAGTGACTACTAAAATCTCATAAGAAAGAGAGCCGAGGCTCTCTTTTTTTCACTATAAAATCTTAGAAAATACGAGTTTTATCTTTTTCTGCTTGCGGCAAGCGATCTGCAATTTTCTGGGCAATAGCCATGTAACTTTCAGCAGCATCATCTCCAGCAATCACCGAAGGTTTACCGGCATCGGCATTTTCACGAATTTGCACATTTAAAGGTAAGCGTCCCAGTAATGGAATGTCATATTGTTCTGCCAGTTGGTTGCCGCCACCCGTACCAAAGATCTGTTCTTCATGACCGCAGTTTGAACAGATATGGGTCGACATATTCTCGACGACACCCATCACTGGAATCTGCACCCGATTGAATAATTCAATACCTTTGGTGGCATCCATTAAGGCCACATTTTGCGGTGTGGTCACAATCACGGCGCCTGTTACTGGAATACGCTGAGCAAGTGTTAATTGAATATCGCCTGTGCCTGGCGGCATATCAATCATCAAAACATCCAGATCCGGCCATAGGGTCTGGTTAAACAGCTGCATCAAGGCACCCGTGGCTTTTGGCCCACGCCAAGCCACGGGAGTATTATGATCACCTGTTAAATGGCCAATAGATAATACCGGCATGCCATAAGCATCTAAGGGCACAAACTGCTCGGCTTCAATCATTGGCGTTTTACCGGCATTACCCAGCATGGTGGGAATACTTGGACCATAAATATCAGCATCCAGCACCCCCACTTTTAGACCGAGTTTTTGCAAGGCCAATGCCAGGTTGACGGTCGTAGTGGACTTGCCCACACCGCCTTTGCCAGAGGATACTAAAATCACATTCTGAATACGGGGATGTTTCGCTACATCACGCTGTTGGGGTGCAGCTTTTTGAATTGGCGGATTATTGGGATCAGCCTCTTCCGTTGAGGCTGTACCACCTGAAGCATCAACTACAGGTGGTAAGTTGCTTTTGCCTGTTGGCGTCTGGTCCGTCGTAGAGCAGCTTTCCCCGGCGGCATGCGAATGTCCGCAACCCTCTGATTGCGTAGATTTATGGCCGGTTTTCTGCTGAATGACATGCATATTCAGCTCTTTAATACCACATTTTTCTAGCGCATCCGCCAGTTCATCATGAATCTGTTGTAATTGCTCTTTTTCTTCCGGGTAAGTATTTAAAGTAATTTGTAAAATCTCGCCTTGCACATTGACCTGAGTAATACGATCTTTCAAGGCATGACTGGAATTCGGCAAAATGTAGTTTTGGAGTATGTGCTGCACAGCTTCTTCGTTCACTTCCTTGGAAGGCGAAAAAACCGATTTAAGCGAAGAAAGCCACGACATAGGTTACTCCAAAATTAGGCTGAGACATCTGAAGTACTTAGTTTAACGGGGTTTGGGTAGAAGGTTAAGCATTGTCTTGAACCAGAGATATATTTATAGCGCTATTTCCTACTATTTTAGTCGGTTTTTATATTTTTTCTGATTTAATACCGCTAAATAATGGCCTTGTCGCTCTTTCCGTCTTTTATATGCCTAAAAATTTTAGTTATTTTTATTCACTCCTAGTTTAAAAGACCACTTCAATCCCTTTCGGAAGTGGTCGCTTGGCAGATCATTATTTATTATTTTTGAGTGTTGTGAGACGTGTCCTTATCAGCCTGATCCTTCTTGGCTGTATCCTGCATAGATGATTGATTGTGCGTCTCTGCTTCGGTCAAATCCTGCTTTTCATCATCCTTCATGTGGGTATTTTCAGCTTGCCCGTCCGCAGATTGATGATCTTTCTTCATTTGAGTCAGCTTTTCGGTCGCCATTTTTTTGAGTTCATCAAATTTTTCAGTCGCCTGGGTTTTCAGTTCACCCAGCTTAATTGAAGCATCATGAGCAAGTTCAGTGGCTTTGTGCTTCGCTTCTTCAAATTTTTGTCCAGCTTCAGTTTTAAGCTGTTCTAGTCTTTCCTGGGTTTCTGTCTTTTTATCAGACTGACCCGTGCTATCAGACTGGCTATCCTTCGAAGCATGCTGTGATTCTACTGATTCACTATCTGCTGCCTGAGAACTTTGCTTACTCTCGGTGTCAGTATTTGGATCCGCCTTGTGCGGTTGGGCACCTGGCTCTTCCTGATGATGCTGATTGTGCTGTTTATCATTCTCGTTTTGCTTTTGCTCTTGTTCAATTTTCTGATTTAAGGCTTTTGTCTGCTGGGTTTTATCTTGGTGTTGCTTCGATGTACTGGTCTGTTGATGTTGAGTCATGAGTACTCTCCTAAGCTAAATTTTATTTAAATCATCAAACGTTTTTAGCATAAAGTACCTAGGGAGTCGGGGTGAATTAAGCAAACTGCAACAAAGCCTGTACATGTTGTTGCTGTTATTTGCAGGATGTAGCAGCTGTGCAATTCTTCTATTTTTTAGCCTTAGCTGGCTTTAATCTGTCTGCTATTTGAATTTCAGATATTTAGCTGTCCTAATTAGTGGTGTTTCAGACAAAGCATTGCTTTGTAATCCCTCCGGCATCATGTAAAATTGTGGCCCATTGCATAATGAATATGAATGAGAGAGTGAATCCGTGCGTAAAATCCTAGTCACCAATGCCCTTCCCTATGCCAATGGCCCCATTCATATGGGTCACTTACTTGGTTATATCCAAGCAGATATCTGGGTTCGTGCAATGCGTGCGATGGGTCATGACGTGACTTATGTCTGTGCGGATGATGCTCATGGTACCGCGATCATGTTGCGTGCTGAAGCCAATGGTATTTCGCCTGAAGCGCAAATTGCCAATGTACAAACTGAACACATTCGTGACTTTGACGGTTTTGGTGTGCATTTTGATCATTATGATTCTACCCATAGCGATACCAACCGCGCGCGTGCATCAGAGATCTATATCAAAAACCGTGAAGCAGGCAATATTGCCGTTCGCCCTGTTACCCAGTTGTTTGATCCTGAAAAAGGCATGTTCCTGTCAGACCGTTTTATTAAAGGCACCTGTCCAAAATGTAAGGCGGAAGATCAATACGGCGACTCATGTGAGGTTTGCGGTACGACTTATAATGCCACTGAATTACTTGATCCAAAATCAACCTTAAGTGGCGCGACCCCTGTTGAAAAATCTTCAGATCATTATTTCTTTAAACTGCCGAACTTTGCAGAATACCTGCAACAATGGACCCGTGATAAAGGTCGTTTACCGGTCTCTATTGCCAACAAATTAGATGAATGGTTTGAAGCTGGGTTGTCAGACTGGGATATTTCCCGTGATGCGCCTTATTTTGGCTTTGAAATTCCAGATGCACCGAATAAATATTTTTACGTTTGGGTCGATGCGCCGATTGGTTATATGTCGAGCTTTGAAAACTACGTTAAAACCCAACGTCCTGATTTAAGCTTTGACGATTTCTGGAAAAAAGATTCTAAAAATGAAGTCTATCACTTCATTGGTAAAGACATCGTGTATTTCCATGCCCTGTTCTGGCCAGCCATGTTGGAAGGCGCGAATTACCGTACTCCAACCGGTTTATTCGTCAACGGTTTCTTGACTGTGAATGGTCAGAAAATGTCGAAATCTCGCGGTACATTTATTAAAGCGGAAACGTATTTACAGCATTTAAATCCTGAATATCTGCGTTATTACTTTGCCTCTAAACTGTCTGACAAAGTGGAAGATTCTGACTTAAATCTTGAAGACTTTGTTCAGAAAGTAAACTCAGACCTGGTCGGTAAAGTAGTCAACATTGCCAGTCGTTGTGCCAAGTTCATCAATACCAAGTTTGACAATAAATTATCAGCAAGTTGTGCAGAACCTGAACTGGTGCAAAGCTTTATTGATGCTGGTGATTCAATCGCTCAAGCTTACGAAGCACGTGAGTTCTCAACGGCCATTCGTGAAATTATGGCACTTGCAGACAAAGCAAACCAATATATTGATGAGAAAAAACCTTGGGCTTTAGCCAAAGTTGAAGGTGAAGAGCAACAAGTTCATGAAGTCTGCTCGGTAGGCATTAACCTGTTCCGTCAATTGGCTGTTTACCTGGCTCCTGTTCTTCCAGCCCTGGCTACTCAGGTTCAGGACTTCCTGAAACTGGCTGCTTTCGATTTTTCCTCTCGTACCGAAATTCTGGTGGATCACGAAATTGCATTGTTCCAACCGCTGATGCAACGTGTAGACCCAAAAGCGGTTGCAGCGATGGTCGATGCGTCTAAAGATTCTTTGACTGCTACAGCTGAACCTGCAAAAACTGAAAAGAAAAAAGAGAAGAAGACTGAGAAAAAGCCCGAACCTAAAGTCGGTGAAGCTGAAATCATTCATATTGATGATTTTATGAAAGTTGACCTGCGTGTTGCTGAAGTTTTGGAAGCCGCTACGGTTGAAGGTTCTGACAAGCTGCTTCAATTGACTTTAAATGTGGGTGAAGCTGAGCCACGCAATGTGTTCAGTGGTATCCGTGAGTTCTATAAGCCTGACGACCTCAAAGGTAAATTGGTGGTGATGGTAGCGAACTTGGCCCCACGTAAAATGCGTTTCGGTATTTCTAACGGCATGGTGCTGGCTGCGGGTAATGGCGAAGGTGTTTGGGTGATTTCCCCTGAAACGGGAGCTAAACCGGGTGATAAAGTGTCTTAAGATTTAGGTCTAAGATAAGAAAAAAGCCTCTATCTCTAGAGGCTTTTTTATTTCTAAACCGCTCAGCCTTGCAGCACAAATTCCCAGATCACATAGCCAATGCCGAAGCCCAGCAATGAATATAACGTTATGATGAAAAACACAAAGTTGGCATTGTTCTTTCTTTTCCAGAAACTCATAGTGGCACTCAAAACTGTTCGTTATCTCCCCATATTAACGGTCTTTTCATGAAAAGTGAAATATATCTAAACAATCTATTTACAATAATATTTTAATAAAAATGCAGGTTTTGTTTCTCAAAAAATTCGATATACAGGTGCAGACTGCATTTTTAGTACAGAAGAAAATATATACTCGGCCTTGTAAAAAGGTAAATATATTCATATTCTTTTTTAATGATATTCATGCTAATACATAAAATTGACCTCAATTACATAAGAATAGCCATGAAATATTTAACTGTCCCTTTAGCCCTGTCCATATTTGCTTTCAGTTCACTTGTTGGCGTTTCTCCAACCCATGCCCAAGTTCCTTCTTCGACTCTACCGCAACAGAAACAGGTTCCCGGTTATTATCAACACAGCTTTGGAGATTATAAAATTACGGCGCTGCTGGATGGGAGCAATTATTTATCCCAAACCTTATTTAAAAACCTGCCTGCAGCTGAAGTAAATCAGATTCTCAAAAAATATTATATTCACCACAGCCAAGGCATTCAGACTTCGGTGAATGCGTTTTTAGTGAATGATGGAAAAGGATTAACTTTGGTCGATAGTGGCACTGCCAGTTGTAATGGTCCTCATTTGGGTTCGGTATATTCCAATTTACAGGCTTCAGGACAAAAACCAGAGCAAGTCAGTACTATCCTGCTCACCCATTTACACCCTGACCATGTCTGTGGCATCAGTAATCATGGCAGTGCAAATTTCCCCAATGCGACCGTCTATATTTCTCAAACTGAACTGGATTTCTGGATGAATCCAAAAAGTACAGAACGCTTGCCGCAACAAAAGCGTGCAGCTTTTGCAGCTACTGTAGATAAAATCAAAAAAGCCATTGCTCCTTATCAGGCTAAAGATCAGCTTAAAACTTTTAAATCTGGTGACAATATTCATGGATTTCATGTCATCAGTTCGGCAGGACATACGCCGGGACATTTTGGTTTTAGCTTAAAATCACAGGGTCAGGAGCTGATTTTTATTGGAGATATAGTACATTCACACAGTATTCAGTTTGACCGGCCTCACACCGCGGTCGACTTTGATACTGATCAGAAAAAAGCGGTAGAAACCCGCTTAAAATCTTTCGCAAACTATGCCAAGCAAGGACAAACGATTGCAGCTCCGCATTTACCCTTCCCTGGAATTGGGCATATTTATTCAAAAGAGGGAAAAAGCTATCAGTGGATGCCTATACACTTCAAGGATTAACAGCTGTCTTGAGATCGCTTAATGAGGAGCAGGTTGGAGAAGAATTAGGTACCCCCTCAACTTGACTGAAATATGCAAAGAGCTTTTCGCTACAAGCAGCAGGAAGTGTTATCTAACAAATAACAGAGCTTGTGTGGATCGAAAGCAAGGCAGAATAAGAGTTAAAAATAAAAAACTACACTCCCGATCTGTCTTGCTTTTAATAAGTTCTGGCGCTGTTTTGCATATTTTTATAGCGACAGAGATCAGCTTCATTTATATGTTTTTTATGTGCTTTCATGTCCATCATTTATAAACTTTAAGCAATCATACCAATCAGTATTTCATGCTTTTGCAAACAAAGAACCTAAATCTGGATATGCAGCTAAAGTGAATAATAAACTTACTTCATGCCAAAAATTAACTTCAAGCCAAGCACGGTCATGACTGCACCTGCTGCCCGGTCGAATATTGTCTTAAACTTTAAATACACACGGCGTGGCTTTTCCGCAGACAGAGCCACAGCGACCAGAGAGCACCAGCCTGCATCAATAAAGAAGCACAATACTGGCAGAACAACGTAAAAATAAGTGGGAATTTCTTTCGGTAAAAGTGCCGTAAAAATACTGGCCAATACGATCGCAATTTTTGGATTGGACAGTTGGGTAATCAGACCGGTGGTAAAAGCGCGACTTAAAGATATCTGCTTGCTGATAGCGGTGTCTGTTTCAAGAGGTTCTTTGGCATGTTTAATAATTTTAAATGCCAACCACAGCAGATACAAACCGCCACAGATTTTTAAGGCCAGATAAGCCGAAGGAACGGCCAGTAAAAAGGCCTGCAAACCTAGCACAGCGAGCAAGCCAAAAACCGCCGCACCTAAACCGGTGCCTAGTGCAGTAAATAAGCCATGTTTACGTGAAATTGCAATGGAATTTTTTGCCACATAGATAGAGGTTGGCCCAGGACTCATTGCACCTAACATAAGGGCAAAAGCAATCGAGCCTAAAATCCAGAATGATTCCACGAGATGACCTACCTAAAAATCGGGTTCTTATTTTAAACAAAAATCTGATTATTTGCTTTAAAAAATTTTGTATTTATCCTGAATTTCAACCAGATGAAGGTGTTAAGGTTTTAACTGATTCTGGACAATAAGATGCTCATCTCGCAGCTGATAATCCTGATTATGCACTGGCACGCCTCCAATAATCATGGTACGGGTATCCGTTCTGGGTTTGTTGAGCGGATCCTCACAGCCGGTCAAACTCAGTCCGACAATACTCAAGGCAACATAGAATAATATTTTCATTATTGTTATCCTCAATGAGGTTGTCTTTATCAGACTAGCACTATGGTTTAAATTTTCAGCAACTAAATTGTGACAATGTGCGTCCGTTTTTTATTGATAAGCCACCGATTAGCCTGCAGCTTATCTTCAATTTGCTCATTTTCAGCTTATTCTGATTTCTTATCTTTCAATTTTTTTGATGCTTATGTTTGACGCTCTTGCCCATACTATTCCAGATCAGCACTTTTTAATTCGGAATATTTCAGTGACGGTGCGCCGTCTGGATCTGGTGCATCCTCATATATCAGGCAATAAATTTTTTAAGCTGAAATATAACTTTCTTGAAGCGCAACGAGCCGGTTATCACCAACTATTGACCTTTGGTGGTGCTTATTCCAATCATATTGCAGCTACGGCTTTTGCCGCACATCAGTTTGATTTTAAAAGTGTCGGTATTATTCGTGGTGCAGAATTAAAAGATAAAGAACTAAATCCGACTTTGGCACTGGCACAAGAGCTCGGTATGCAGCTGCACTTTGTCAGCCGTGAGGAATATCAGCGCCGGCATCAACCTGACTATTTGCAAGAGCTGACGCAACAATTTCCTGAACACTATCTGATTCCTGAAGGCGGCACCAATACCTTGGCCATTCAAGGCTGTCGGGAAATTTTAAGACCAGACGATGAACAGTTTAATGTCATCTGCTGTGCAGTGGGTACAGGAGGTACCTTAACAGGTCTGATTGAAGCCAGTCATCCTCACCAGCAGTTATTAGGATTTTCTGCCTTGAAAGGTGATTTTCTAAAAGATGAGGTTGCCAAATTCACAGTAAAAAAGAACTGGTCCATTCTCGATGATTATTGCTGCGGGGGGTATGCTAAAACCACGCCTGCCCTTATCCAGTTTATTCAAGATTTTGAAGCTAAATATGATATTCCTCTGGAACAGGTCTATACCGGAAAAATGCTGATGGGTCTCTTTGAGCTCATTACGCAAGGATATTTCCCGGCTGGATCAAAACTGCTGGTCATTCATACAGGCGGTTTACAAGCTAAGAACCTTAAAATCTGCTCCTAGATTCATAGCACTCATCTCCTCATCTTTTAAAAGTATTTTCGATCAATAGCGATTCAGCTTCCACGATTCAGCTTTTAGCTCAGTATGAATAGAGAAAGCTGAAATAAAATTGTCTATAATGCTTTCCTTTTCTTCTCCCTTGAGTGTGTCATGTCTTCCAAGCAATACGATGTTTTAGTCATAGGTGCCGGTGCCTCAGGTTTAATGACGGCGTATATGGCTGCACAACGTGGTCGCAAAGTGCTGGTCGTCGAAAAGGCCAACAAGGTCGGTAAGAAAATTTTAATGTCGGGTGGCGGAAAATGTAATTTCACCAACCTGTATGTCGAAACAAGTAATTATATTTCGCATAATCCGCATTTTGTGATTTCAGCTCTAAGCCGTTATAGCAACTGGGATTTTATTGGTTTGGTCTGTGAATATGGCATCGAATATGAAGAACGCAAACATGGACAGCTGTTTACCTTAAATGGAGCCAAAGAAATCCTGTCAATGCTGCTGGCAGAGTGTGATAAGACCGGTCTGGTTGAGATTAAGACCAGTTGTGAAGTAAAAGCAGTGAATACGGTCGCAGAGCAAGGTTTTCAGGTGGCTACCTCTCTGGGCTATTTTGAAGTAGAGTCTGTGGTAGTGGCGTCTGGCGGCCTGTCGATTCCGACCTTAGGAGGTTCAGGAATCGGCTACGAGATTGCCAAACAGTTTGGCCATCATGTCTATCCAACTCGTGCCGGTCTGGTGCCTTTTACCTTCTCGGATCATTTTAAAGAAGTTACCACCCGTCTGAGTGGCAACGCCATTGAAGCAACCTTATCCAATGATTTAAACAGCTTTACCGAAGCGCTGTTATTTACCCATCGCGGTTTAAGTGGTCCCAGCTCCCTGCAATTGTCCAACTACTGGGATGTGGGCCAAAGCTTTAAGGTCGACTTTTTACCGAGTATGGATTTGATTAATTTCTTCAAGCGTAAAAAACAGGGACAACCTAAAGTTTTACTCCGCACTTTATTAAGTGAACATCTGCCGAAAAGTGTCGTGATTGAACTACAAAATCTGGTCTGGGCTGAGGTCGCCGATATCCCTATTGGTAATCTCAGTGATGACAAGCTGGAGCAGATTACCAAGCGTATACAGGGCTTTGAATTAAAGCCGTCAGGAACCGAGGGTTACCGTACTGCAGAAGTCACTTTAGGCGGTGTGGATACCACCGAAATATCTTCCAAAACCATGGAAAGCAAGAAGCAAAAAGGTCTGTATTTTGTAGGTGAAGTTCTGGATGTCACCGGCCATTTGGGTGGCTTCAACTTCCAATGGGCCTGGGCTTCTGCGCATGCTGCCTCAGAATATATTTAATCTATTCAAATCCAGACATAAAAAAGAGCTGAATCATTCAGCTCTTTTTATCTTTCATCTGCAATTTATTCAAGATAGTCTGTTTGAAACAATAGAACGTCTAGAGAAGAAAGACGTTCAATCGTCAGATCCATTTTCTCTACAGCTTCTGCAATATGCTGTGGTTGCTGTACGGTGTCTGTGAATGTCGTCCATAAATTATTTAGCATTGAAATCACCCTCATTATTTTCATTCCTTTGAACTTAATTTAAATACTTTATATGACAGGAATATTAAACTTAAGTATCTATATTTTAAATAATATTTCATATATCACTCTTATGAAAAATACCAAATCCAGTATTAATTTCAATCATTATTTTGCATTTCCTCATCCTTACCTTCTGGTGAGTGGACTTGATTTTCATTTTGCCTACTTTTAGCACGTCGTGATTTTACAAAAATAAACCGGCGTGCCCCTGCTAAAAAGCCTACAGTAATTCCAGCAATAACCACGGGCGCTAAAAACTTATTCGGTGCTTTTGCCATAATTATTTCCCTTTTTTCACTAGCAAAATCGGCCACTTAAGCGTGGCCGATTCTGTTGGTCCTGAACAGGTTATTTCAGGTCATCTTTTTTCTGAGTGGAATGATCAATATCTATACCAGGTTCGTCCTCACCTGTTGAGCCAAATGGATTATTGGCTGGCGGATGAGCCGGATCAACTTTGACTGAATCCGGGACGGCCTGATCGGCATCCGGAGTGACCGAATCAATAGATGCATCATCATCTTGTAGTGGTGCAGTAGTGAGCGTTGCTGGTGTCGTATTCGACAGATCGTTAGGATCTGAATCTGAACCAGTAGCTCCTGGGGTGGTGAAGGCAGAACCTGTAGTACCTGCCCTATCGGCGACACTTGTACCTGTAGTAGCAGTCTTGGCGCCTAATCCAGAAAACATGCTATTTTCAGCTTTATCCTTGACTGGATTCGGTTCTTTGGCTTCACGTTTTGCCTTGTCAATCAGATCAGTCAAGACACGCTCTGCAGGCTGGCGACCGCCCAGACCAAAAGCCAAGGCAAAGGCCACAGCTACCGCACCCAGCGTCAGACCAAATGCCAAGTTCACAATCGAATCTGCAATGCCCATTGCACGCAGACCCATGGCAATAACCAGTCCCATGATCAGGACACGTACCAGATTAGCTAACCAGCGTGAACTGTTATATTCACCACGTTGTACAATATTTGCCACGATATTGGCCAGCCAGAAACCGATGACCAGAATCACCGCACCCAGCAGAATATTCGCACCAAAATAGATAAACATGGCAATCAGACCACTGATCTGTTCAAAGCCAAGACGGTTGGCGGCTTCAGAAACCGCAAACAGCATGGTAAACAGAATGATCAGGTAACCCACCACATTGGAAAGTTTGGTGCTACCAAAGAAACGTTGTACATCAAGCTTGGCTGGAATTTCATCGACACCTGTGCCTGCAACAACTTCTGTGACCAGACGTGCTACCAGTTTAGAAACCACATAAGCCAAGATCAGAATCAGGGCTGCCGCAATAATATTTGGAATGGCATGCATGATTTCATACAGCATGGCAGTTGCCGGCTCAGAAATCGCTTCAATTCCAAGCGCTTCAAAGGCAATGATCAGCGATGTGATAATCACCACTGCAAAGACAAATGAACCCAGCACCTGAGCGACATTCGAGTTCTTGAAGATCCCGACTTTTTCAGCCTGATGCTGTACATTCAGACTGTTCAGCAAACCCTCCACAATACCGCGGACAATTTTTGCGAGAATATAACCGACAAATACAATGACTGCAGCAATGAAAATATTCGGAAGATAACTGACAACGTCTGTCACCATGTTCTGAACTGGCAATAACAGGCCATCTAGCCCGAGGATCGACAATACAATTGGCAAGAATAGTAATAAAATTAACCAGTAAACAATTTCACTGATATTCTGGCTAATTGGACTGACGCCAACTTCTGCACTGAGCTTTTCATCCAGTTGGGTACGGTTCAGCACTTTCTGCAAACCCATTTTCACCAGATTTGCCACTATCCAACCAATGAAGCCGACTGCAATAGCGGCCAGCAATTGTGGAATAAATAGCAAGAACTGCTGAATCATGCTACTGAAGGGGTCACTGATCCCTGTCAGGTTCAGCACATTAAATGCACCTATCACAGCAATGATCAGAATCAGCCAAAAGACGACCCGGGCAATAATGCTTTCCATATTGGAGCGATGTCCGGTTGCGGTACTCAGATGCCTATTTGTCCCGAGCTTCTGCAAAAGCTTCTTAATTCCAGCAGAAACCAGTAGTGCAATGATCCAGCCAACAATTAATATGGCAACTGCACTGATTATGGGATGAAACTGATCCCAATAGTACATGGCATCATAGCCCCCGCGTGGACCTCTCATATAATCATTCATGTGTTTTATGCCCTCTTTGTTATCACGCTATTTATCTGAATTTGAAAGCCTTAGAGTTTTAAATACTTGGCTTCTTCCTTATACAGCCTGGACTTTATCTATTCAGACGCTCTGGATATGCAGAGCTTAGAAAACACCACAATCCATTAAAAAAGCCCCAGTGATTAACCAGAGCTTTTTTGATCTGTACCTTATTGATTAGCCTGTGCAGTATCAGTTGCCGTTGCCGTCGCTTCTGTATCAGTCGCTGTCGCCTCGGTACTTTCACCGCCTGTGTTCGGGCCAGTACTCGTAGGAGCTGTCGTCGCTGGTACAGGCGTATTAGGCCGTTCCGCAGGGGAATCTGGCTCCATATCCGCAAACATATAGAATAATACGGCGAGCAAAAAGATACCGACTAAAATCAAAATATAGACGGGGATACGTTTTTTCTGTGTAACTTCGTCTTGATGATTTGAAGGTGGTTTGTTATTAAAATCATTGCCCATGACCATCCTCACTATTTCTTATTCATAAGTAGATTTTTATCATAACAAGCAGTTAGCGACACTTCTGTGACAAAACATGGTGAGATAGTGACGGGATGTAAGTTCTATGTATCAAACGAATGAGTCTGATTTTTGAGCACAGGAATCCGGTTTTAAAGGGGGTTAAACGTTTTTGAAAAATTTGAATGATTTTTTTTGTGCGATCACCTAGATAGGCTGGGCAAGCGCTCTTGCAACCCTCCCTTATGCTACTTCTACTGATAGCTGTAAGCCCAGATTCTTCATAGATAAGGGAGACTAAAAATCCTTCCCTTCTCCCCTTTGCTCCCGTCCAGGTCATGCTCAGATCGCTAGTAATGAATAGACCTGCGACTTTGCTTAAAATAAGCTATAATCATTGACCTTATTTTTCATGCATTCGAGCTTTATGGCGTATCGTCAACAGAGTGTATCGCTTGATCTTGACACTGATATTACACATCAGTGTGCTTTGCACTATACTCGTGATCAGCATCTGATTGGAATTATTGAGTTTAGCAAGCCGGGCTATTTGCTACGCTGGCAGGACCTGGAATATTTCCGTCGCCGTACCGAGGAAATGTCGGTCATGCCCTTTCCTGATTGCATCAATGCCATGGTGATTGATGTGCGAAATGTGGTGGCGTGGCTGGACAATGAAGTTCCCATTATTCCGTGGCGTTTACTGGAAGAAGACTGCCCGGTGCGTTTGGTCGTACCTGCTGAGCGGATTGAACATTATGCAGGCTTCTTTGAACCGACCTGGCTAACGACCGATGTCGATAGCGCGATTCAGGAAATCCGCGATTTTATGGATATGTTTGTCCACTAAGTGTTGAAGAGTAGAAAACCTCCCAATTGGAGGTTTTTTTATGCCAGAAAGCCTGTTTCTTTTTCCAAAGGAGGAAGCAAAGTACTCACCAGTAATTCTCTACTGCAATATTTCCTTCACCACGACGGTTCATGCTCAGACCTCGAGCTTTAAGCGCCTCTTTAGTGTCTTCTACCATTTGCGGGTTTCCACAGAGCATAATATGGCTACTGGCCGGATTAAATTCGAGTCCCGCCGCTTTCTCAAGCTGACCATTTTCAATCAGTACGGGTAAACGATCATGCAAAGCGGCATTTGGATCGCGGGTAATAATCGGAATAAATTTAAAGCCGCGATGACCTTCACCAAAAGTTTCAGCAATTTCCTGGATACGCGTCACATAAGCCAATTCAGCTTCGGTACGCACGCTATATACCAGATAAATATTTTCGTATTTAATCCAGGTTTCAAAGTCCTGTAACATTGAAAGAAATGGCGCAAGTCCAGTTCCTGTCCCCAACAGCCATAAGTCTTTAGGCAGTGGCAACTGATAACGTGCAAGCGTCAAAAAACCATAGGGGATTTTTTCCAGATACAGCTCATCTCCCACTTTTAAATGCTGCAAATGCGAGGTAAATGCCCCCTCCGGCACCACAATCGAGAAAAATTCCAGCGTCTCATCAAAAGGTGATGACACGACTGAATAGGCTCGAACAACCAGATGATCTCCGACCTTTAAGCCAATACGCGCAAACTGCCCGGCAGTAAATTTAAAATGCGCAGGGCGTGTCATAGTGAAACTAAACAGCGTATTGGTCCAACGGTGTACAGATAAAACCTTTTCCAGGCTAAATTTTTCAATAGACATGATTCAAACGTGGCATCAAAGACTATGCTCATGGTAGCATGACCCTATAATTTATTAATATTTTTTAAATGTTAAGGCTCTATTCATGCGCATGACTTTACGCCAGCTGGCTGTTTTTGTAGCAGTTGCTCAAGAAGGCACCGTCACCAAAGCCAGTGATGCAGTCAAACTCACCCAAAGTGCGGCGAGTATGGCTTTAGCAGATTTAGAAGATGGCCTTGGGGCACCTTTGTTTGATCGGCTTGGAAAACGTTTACAACTGAATGATTTGGGCCGTTTTTTACTCCCGCAAGCCCTAGAAATTCTGGGCCGTTGTGAGACATTTGAACAAGCAGCTCAAGGCGAGTTACAGAGTATCGATCTACGTCTCGGTGCGACACTCACCATTTCAGATTATTTAATGCCTGATCTGATGGCGGGTTTCTTAAAAATTCAGCCCCAGGCGCACTTACAGCTGCAAGTGGGAAATACCAGACAGATGATCGAAGCCGTCAATCAGTTCCAGCTGGATCTGGCCTTAATTGAAGGCTCTTGTCATCTGCCGCAGCTGCAATGCATCCCTTGGCGTAATGATGAACTGGCCGTCTGCTGTGCACCCGATCACCCTTTGGCACAGCTTGACCGTGCCTTAACGGCAAAAGATTTCAAGTCTGTAGAGTGGATCTTGCGTGAAGAGGGTTCAGGGACGCGTGAGGTCTTTGACAATGCGATTTTAAAAGATGTTCCCGATGCCAAAATCCGTTTGACGCTGGGTCATAATGAAGCAATTTTAAAAATTGTCGCAGGTGGGATTGGCATGTCCTGTATTTCCAAACTGGCGGTTGAGCCTTTGCTCGAAAAAGGTCATCTGGTAATTCTGGACACCCCATTCTGGTCACTGACCCGTCCCCTGTTTATGCTGGTGCACCGTCAGAAATATCAAGGCCCGGGTCTTAAGGCCTTTATGAAATTCTGTGAAGCTTAGAATTCTGTCTTGTCCTGAAATAGATTGACAGTATTCCACTTCAAACCGAGTTATGCAATTAGCTCGGTTTTAGTTTGCTCATACGTCTGATTCGGG